>JBIKUM010000521.1:0-4516 GCA_044347585.1 Terrimicrobiaceae bacterium | reverse complement strand
GGAGCATCAATTTTTTAAGTTTCGGCAGCAGTGAAGAGACAATCATGCGTTTGGAGAGCCATGCGATTGCCAACGAATTATTGGGCATCCTGTAATAATGAAGCGGAGGAGGACGAGAGCGTTTCATTGCTAAATGAGTATTTCACGGCTGCCTCCCGGCGCTCCGGTCAGGCCGAGGCCATCGAGGCCGGCAAGAAGGTCTTGGACAAAGTGAGCGGCGAAGAGCCGACAACCGATTCAAGTGATAGCAGTATGGGCGCAGGTGATTTACAGATGATCTTGAAAATGTGCGTCCCGCCTTCCGACATCCTCAAACTGGTGACGGGGAAATAACGGGTCTGTCCCGAATGGCGCTTTATGTTGCGCGCAACATAAAGCGCCTTATGTTGCGTCCGACGTTATGTTGCGTCGAGCCGCCCGGGCCCCATTCTACAGGGGGCATTGCCTCAAGGACGCAACATAACGCCGCGCGAGATTGCTGTTAAATATGCCATCAGCGCGGGTTGTTTCCACTGAGCGGCCTCTACTGGAGCTGCAGAGTTTGGCGGAGGGACCTTTGCCAAAGCTGCACGTTTACGTTCAATACTGACTTCCAGGTATTGGCTGGTCGTTCTCAAGTCGGCGTGTCCCAGCCATTCTTGCACCACAACGATATCGTTATCGCTTTCGAGCAAATGCAACGCGATTGTGTGGCGATAGACGTGCGGGGTGATGTGGCGTCCGCAAAGCGACTGACAGTCCTCGGCCGCCTTGAGGGCAAGGTCTTCGACCCGTCGCCCAATGCCGAACCGTGTCAACGGCTGTCCGTTTACGTTCAGAAACAGGTGCGCAGATTCAATCGCGGATTGTTCGCGGAACTCGATGTAATACCTGATAGCTTCGAGGGTGTCATCCCACAGCGGGATGACGCGAGTCTTGCCGCCTTTGCCTGTGAGGGTAACGGTGGCGGGGGCATTGAAGCGGATATCACAGATACTCAGATCGGCCACCTCCTGAGCCCTGCCGCCGCTATTATACAACAGCTTCACCAGAGCCTTGTCGCGAGCACCTATAAGTCGACTTGGATCGGGCACCGCCGCGATGGAATCGACTTCCTTGATTGTCATACTGGGCGGTGGTGTATAGTCGGTCTTCTTCTGACGAATGGCCTGTATCGTCTCGTTCAGATGCATCCGTTCAGGCACGTTGTATGCCAGAAAACGGAAGAACGTCTTGATCGCAGCCAAACGTTGATTGCGCGTGGCCGCGCCGTTCTGGCGGCTGCTTTCAAGATCATCGAGGAATTCGATGACAAGTTCGCGGGTGAGTTGATCGACGCGGAGATCCTCGGGCTGCACGGCCAAACGTGTGCAGGCGAAGGTGATCAGTAGTTTGATGCAGTCGCTGTAACTGGCGATGCTGTTGACGGCCAAGCCGCACTCGGAGGCCAGATACTTCTGAAAGAAAGCGGTGACAAGATGGCTAAAGGTCATTATTCATTCTCCAAATGGGTGTTGAGGTGGATGCGAAGGCGTGTTGCAGCGTCATGCAGTTCGCTCAGTTCGATATGAAGGTAGATCTGCGTATGAAAGATGTTGACATGGCCCATGGCCGTGGCGAGTACGGGCAGCATGGCGTTAACATCTTTGCCTTCTTCTCGCCACAGCGCCAGCCGGCGGCAGGCGTAGTTATGGCGAAGATCGTGCAGGCGAGGCAGCGGCTTGCCGCCTAGGCCGCAGTGGTGACATAAGCGGTGGAACCCGTCGTAGGCTTGGCAATAACTCAGCGCCTTATCGTATCCGCCAATAAACAACGGTGAAGCACTGCCCGTGCTGGCGTGAGGACTACGAACGGACAGGTAGTCATTTAGCGCAGTGAGTGCTGATGGGCTCATGGGGACGAGTCGTTGTTTGCTGAACTTGCCCTTGACTACATGCAGCGTCGAGCGCAATGCGTCAATGTCGCCCAGTGTCAAGGCCAGCGCCTCTCGGATACGTAGCCCGGTGCAGTAGATCAGGCCAATGAGCATGCGAATAGCGTGGGACTGAATGCTGTCGGGCGGTAGAACCGTTGTTGCCGCTGCAATCAGATCGGCTACTCGCCCGGGTTCAATCCGGTAGAACCGTACCGTGGGGTTTCCACGCGGCACGATGTCCCTGGGCAAGAGCGCGCTCTGCGAGTCTCGTGCGTGCAGATAGCGAGAGAACTCACGTAGAGAGCTGAGCCTGGTGTGCCGAGAGTGCCGTTCCAGGTGAGCGGTCGTCGCGACGTAGTCTTGCAGGACCTCGAGGTTTAGGCATGAGGCCTGTACGCTGCCACATTCGTGGAGCAGGAAGCTGTCGAAGTAGCTCAAGGTGCGTGCCTGGTTGGTATAATCGTAGCCCTGCATTCGCTTGAAGGAGACAAACTGCAGCATCTGTCCGGCCAAGGCACTGTGAAAGCTGATCATCCTGTTCATATTCGCGCTCCCGGCCATGGCAAGGCGGCCTGTTGCAGGGTCTGCACGTCGGTTTTGGCATAAATCATCGTACTTGAAGGATCGCGATGGCCCAGCATGTCGACCACATCCTTGAAGGGAACTTGCCCGGTCATGCGCACGGCAAACGCATGGCGGAACCCGTGCGTTCCTCGTGATACGCATTCCGGCACAATCAAGTCGGCACGCTCTAAACGCCGGTGAATCACCTTCGAGAGATGTGATGAATCAGGCAGTGGCACAGCAGTGGTCAGCGTCAGGAATACTTCAGGCAAGGGCGATTGGGGCCGGCCATTGGTGATATAGTCAGCCAGTCGGTTGCCTGCCTTATCCGTGAGGTGTTGTTCGATCGGACGGCCTCTCTTGGCCGCAGGAAAGTGAATACGTCCGTTGTGCCAGTCGATATGTTCCAGGCACAAGCGGCGGACCTGGGCGCCTCGCACACCATAGGTGCTCAGAAGGCAGACGATGGCTGCGTCGCGCCGCCCGGACGAACAAGACCGATCAATGCTGTTTTCCAACGCGCTGATGCATGCACCCGGCAACGCCTTGGGCAGTTCCGCCATGGCTCGCCGTCGCACTGTCGGCACCAGTGCCGATAAATCTCGCGGCATGAACCGCTCTTCATAGGCAAAGCGCAGAAAGCCACGAGCGGCACTGTGCATGCTCTGTCTTGATCCCGGACCATATCGGGCTGCGTAATCTAGCAGAAACGCAGTGAGCCTTGCCTCATCGAGCGTGGCAAACAGCTCGGAGGCCGTCGGCGGGGGCCCGAGATACTCGAACAGTCGATCGAGGCTAATGAGCCTCATTTTGACCGTGTCTGCACATACATTACGGATGGTTAGGGAATAATGGCTGTATTGTTCGCGCAGGGCGGACAGCGCCATTGTGATAGTGTCGGTAGTCGACAGCAACATGATGCACCTCCTTTTTCGTGATCTTATCACAAAAAAAGGACAGAGCAACTCGCCACGACTCACGTTATGTTGCGTCCTTGAGGCAATGACCCCTGTAGAATGGGGCCCGGGCGGCTCGACGCAACATAACGCCGGACGCAACATAAGGCGCTAAGATAAGGCTAAAACTTTCTTCGATAACGGCTTACGCCTCTTCGTGTCCGGCAGTGACTGGAAGATGATCTCGCGCGTGATCTGTTCCATGCGCTTCAGTGTGATCTGGAGTTCCTTCCAGTTGATGATCGCCTCTCGCATTGCCTCGAACTGCTCTTTTGAAAGGGCGACCGAGACGGTCTTGCCCCGCTCCTTTCGAGTCCATTGGTAGCATGGGCCTCCGGCGCCCGGCCCACGGTCCTGGACATAACCATGACTGACCGGTCCGGTCTTTGCCAGCTTCTTAAGCAACAGCTTGTATTCCGACTTCACTTTCTTTATGTCTGTTTTCATGCGAAAAGTATAGCATACGTGTCAATAGGGCGGTATACTTACCGCCCTATGACAATACTATATCATGGCGGCGCGAGCCGCGAAGTTGCGGAGATGCGGCATGCGGCCGCGCTCCAGGGGGCGATGGGCGCGGCCAGCGTGCAGGAGCAGTTCGCGTCCGCGATCCCCGAGGGTCTCCTGTCCGGGCCGGAAGCCGGGGAGTGGAGCCGTGACAGGGTCTACAGCCTCTGCAGGACGTTCTGGGGGTTTGTTTGGCAGGCGGTCCACAGCCATGCGTCCTGCCGCGCGGTCGTACGTCAGATACAGGCCGCCATGGCGGGGTCGGCTGTCCGCGTGGGCGAGAGTACGAGTGCCTACTGCCAGGCGCGGGGGCGCCTGCCGATGTCGCTCATACAGGCCGCCATGGAGGCGTCAGCCGCAAGTGCGGACGGGGAGGCCCCCGAAGGCGCCGGGACGCTCAACGGGCGGAAGGTCAGGGTCGTGGACGGCTCTTCGGTCCAGATCGCGGACACGGCTGCGAACCGCAAGGTATACCCGTACCCGTCCGGCGTGAAGGAGGGGTGCGGGTTCCCCGTGATGGGCTTCATCGCGCTTTACTCGCTCGGGAGCGGGGCCGTGCAGAGGATCGCCACGGGGCGGCACACGAGGCACGACT
>JBIKUM010000305.1:0-3701 GCA_044347585.1 Terrimicrobiaceae bacterium | reverse complement strand
CGGAGTCGTGTAGAAAATCAGGCGTCTGCGCCTTGACGGTCGCATGCGTGCCCACCGGCATGAAGAGGGGTGTGCGAACCTCGTTGTGCAAGGTGCGAAATGTCGCCGCCCGCGCGCGCGTGCCGGCGCAGGTGGCATCCAGTTGAAAGTGAAGAGAGGTTTGCAAAATCCGGAATCGAGTGCGCGGATCGGATGCGAAATCCGCCGCAACATAAAGTTTTTTCCGTTCGCCGCAGGGAAGTCTCGGGCTTTGACCCCATGGCGGGGCACATCGCCCACCGTGAAGTTCAAGCGTCAGGAAAACCAAAATTATGAACGCAAAACCTAAAACACTCTCATCCTTGTCGATGGTCATTCCCTGTGGATGCCTCGTCGCCTTGGTCGTCACCGCAGTGGTTTTGCTCGCACCACCCCCAATGCAGAGCCAAACACTGCCAGCAACACCAAACATACTCGTCGTCTATGACAACGAAGGCCAGTGGGGTTGGCTTGGGGAAATCTATTCTCTCAAGCTGCAAAACCTGCTCGGGCACTTTGACGCCAAAGTGACCCGCACGCCACTGGTGAAATACAAATCTGGTGATATCGCTGCAAATGACGCGGCATTTTATGTCGCCTCTGTGTGGAACGAATCGCCATTGCCTGCGGCATTCCAGACCGATCTGGAGAACACTGTGAAGCCGTTCGTGTGGATGGGTGTGAACCTGTGGCGTTATGCGTGGGACCTTTCGAACTACGCACCGCGCACACAATTCAGCGATCGCTACGGATTTCAGCTTGAGTCCTACTCCGGCGAGAAACATCCCACGGTCGTTTATAAAAACACGAACCTGGAAAAGGATCCGTTCGATGCCGGCTTAAGCCGCATTCGCATCACCGAGCCGTCGAAAGCGATCGTCCACGCGGTGTGTTTGGATGAGGGCGGAACCGAGTGGCCTTACATCGTGCAGAGCGGGAAATTCTGGTTCGTTGCCGACATGCCGATGATCTCGACGACATTCGAGAATCGCTCGCTCGCCTTTGCAGACCTGCTCCACGACATGCTTGGGATTTATCATGAGGAAAACCACCGCGCCTTCTTCCGAATCGAGGATGTGGCCGCCGTTTGCGACCTGCCAACCCTCAAATCGCTGGGCAATGCGCTGGCGGACTTGAATGTGCCGTTCACCATCAGCCTGATCCCGGAATATCGGGACTGGTCCGGCATCTACAATGATGGCGTGAGTGAAAATGTCCGCATCACCAAAAACTCGCAGGTATCCGCAGAGATGCGGCGCTGGGTCAGCGAGGGCGGGCAGGTTCTTCAACACGGAACAACGCACCAGATCGATGGAATCATGAATCCCTACACCGGCGTGAGCGGCGATGATTATGAATTCTACCGCGTCACCGCAGATGAGCAGGGGTTTCTCACGCTTGTCGGCCCTATCCCTGGGGACTCGGCAAGCTGGGCCCGCAACCGGGTGAACCGTGGTTTGAACATCTTGAAGAACGCGGGATTCAACCCCGTCGGCTGGCTCACGCCGCACTATTTGGCATCGCCGGTTGACTACAAGGTCTTCGCAAGCATTCACCCGTTTGCCTGTGACCGTGGTATTTTCTTCTTCAACGACGCAACTGGGAAGACTCAGGCCACGGAGTTGAATTCGCCCTACATTTACCGCGATACCTACGGTCTCAAGCGCATGCCGGAAACGATCGGTTACATCGATCCCTTTGGCTGGTATGAGCTACAAGCACCGACGACATCGGAGGATTTGCTGAAACGCGCCAAGGCTCTGAAAGTTGTCCGCGATGGTTGGGCGGGATTCTACTTCCACTGGTATTTGGACCCTCAGGAACTTCGCAAAACGGTGATCGGTCTTCAGGAGCTCGGCTTCACCTTCACCCCGCTCAGCGGCAACTTGAAGTAACAAAAACCTGTCATGTGTGGAATTGTTGGAACGATTGGAAAAACAGACACCCTGCCCTTCCTTTTGGAGGGGCTGGGTCGTCTGGAATATCGAGGCTACGACTCGGCCGGCGTGGCTGTGGTGAGTGGAAATGAAATTCAAACCAGGAAGGCGGTGGGGGGCGTCTCGCGGCTCGTGGAGGAGGTTGCGCAAAACCCATTGTGCGGAAACCCTGGCATCAGCCACACCCGTTGGGCCACGCACGGCGGCGTGACCCGGGAAAACGCACATCCCCACCTGGACGCCTCCGGCAGGCTGGCGCTCGTGCACAATGGAGTCATCGAAAACCACAAACACCTCCGCGAGGAACTCGTCGGCCGGGGGCATGTCTTCCGCTCGCAAACCGATACGGAGGTGCTTGCACACTTGATCGGCGAGGCGTTTGATCAAAATGCAGACCGAAATCGCTCGGCGCTTCTTCATGCCATGCAGGAAGCCCTGCGCCATGTGCGCGGCACCTATGCCATCGCCGTCATCCATGCGGATCTTGGACGATTCCTTGCCGCCGCGCGCAGTGGGAGTCCACTGGTGCTGGGGATCGGAAAGGATGCCCAGTTCATTGCCAGCGATGCCGCAGCCCTTGATGGCTGGGTGCAGGATATCATCTACCTGAAGGATCAGGACATCGCCGCGCTTGATGGCGAGTCCTTCCATCTGGCCACCGTATCTGGCGGCACGGCAGCTGCGCCGAAGCTCCGAAAAATCGAGGTGGAGGCACGCGCTACAGGAAAAGGGCTTTTTCCCCACCACATGCTCAAAGAAATCCATGAGCAGCCTGACACTCTGCGCGAGGCCATGAAGGGCCGATTGATTCCCGAGGAATCCACTGCCCGATTCACAGGCCTCCATCGCACGAACGAACAGCTCCGCGAGCTGAAGCGCATCATCCTTACTGGCTGCGGAACGACATTCCATGCCGCTCTAGCCGGTGAATACATGATCGAGAGTCTGGCGCGGATTCCTGTGGAGTGCGACTACGCGAGCGAGTTCCGCTACCGCAACGCGCCGCTGGATCCGGAGACCGCAGTCTTTGCTATGAGCCAGAGCGGAGAAACGGCCGACACGCTCGCCGCTCTGCGCGAGAGTAAGCGGAAAGGCGCTCTCACGCTGGGCATTTGTAACAATGTCTTCAGCACGATCAGCCGCGAGAGTGATGGCGGCATTGGCCTCCGTGCTGGGGTGGAAATCGGGGTGGCAGCGACCAAGACATTCACCTCCGAACTCGCGATCCTCGCCATGCTTGGACTCATGCTCGGCCGCATCCGGGATCTTTCCCAGGCCGATGCGGCCGAAATCATCGAAAGCCTGGAGCGGCTTCCCGCTCTCGTTGCGCGGACCCTAGAGCGCGATACCCTCATCGCAGGCATCGCGCAAAAATACGCCAAGACCCGGAATTTTCTCTTCATGGGTCGGCAGGCGAACTTCCCGATCGCTTTGGAAGGTGCGCTGAAGATGAAGGAGATCACCTACATCGCGTCATCAGGACATCCCAGCGCCGAGCTCAAGCATGGCATCATCGCCCTCATCAATGAGGAAACACCGACCGTTGTGCTGGCCCCGCAGGATGATGTCTTTGAAAAAAATGTGAGCAACATCGAGGAAATCAAAGCGCGCCGGGGCCCGGTGATTGCTATTGGCACGGAGGGCGATAACACCCTCGCATCCCTTTGCGATGAGGCGATCCTTCTGCCAGCGGCACCGGGATTTCTGAGCCCGTTTCTCAACACCATTGCCCTTCAACTTCTCGCC
>JBIKUM010000054.1:0-11815 GCA_044347585.1 Terrimicrobiaceae bacterium | reverse complement strand
GTCCTGCCCATTCCTAAGCGAAGTGACCCGCCACGACATGCCCGCAAGCATCCGCGCTGGCTTCCGCCCCGGCGAACTCCCAGCCCTACTCGGCCTGGATTCGAACAAATGGAGCGTCAGTGAATCATCCCACTGGCGTGGGGCGTTGAGACTCGCGGCCTCGCAGCGTTGAAAAAACGCCTGCCGCCATCGCAGGCGTGCGCGAGCGCCGTGTCGCAATTCCAAAGTTTGAGGAAGCATGGTTATTTCTCCCTTCGACTCTAAACGCTTTCGCGCTGGTGTTCTCTGCGATCGTTGCAGCAGTAACCTTATCCAGAACACTGCGGGTCTCGTTTAACCATCTGCCGGATTTACGATTATTATTGATTCAAAGAAGCCTTTAGAGGCTCGATAGAAATCCCCTCAAGGGATTTTGACTCATCGGATTCGTCATTTTCATTTACCACCCTGTAGGAAATTATTGTAACCTTTGATGGGCCATCTACATATGTGTCGTAGCCTTCATCATACAGCAATTTTTCCCCCGCCAACTTCTTGAATTCGGCCAAAGTCATACCGCATCGAATTCCGTTCGTGAATGACCATGCGTTCCCGGGGATTACATTCTTGGAATCTGTCCCCAACTCGAAAGCAGGGTCATTAAACAACCCCTCGTAAAGCACCGCACCACCGAGCAAGCCGTCCCAGAATGTGAGTGCCCAATTATTTTCATAAATAAGTGCTGTTTTCCCTTTTCTGAGATCCAGCTTGCAAACTGGCTCTCCGAAGCGGGCGATCACTTCGTCTTGAGTCGAACCCAGAGGGAGACCAAAGATACTTTTGGCTGGATCGATCGTGAGGTCTGCCAAGAAGTCAGGAGCTTCAGGCTTAATGGATAGGCTTACGAGCTTTTTATCGAATACACTGAAAGTGACCCTTGAAGGACCTTGTTTATAACTAAACTCATAATCGACCTTTTCGGGCAACTTATCTCCCAGTATGGCTTTGGCTTGATCTAAAGTCATGCCAGATCGAAGACCATTTTTCAACCGCCATACATAATATTTTGCCGGATCAATTCCATACGAGTCTCGAGAGCGGGCATTTATTGTGGATGGGCTTTGGATTGCATTGTTTTTATACTTATCTTGATATCTATCCATATGGGCGATGCGATCTAAACCAAAGCCATCCAATTCAACACCTCCCAAATGTCCGTTCCAGAATAAGAACTTGCAGTCTTCTCCATAAACAAGTGCCGTCATACCTTTGCACTTGCTTCCTAAATCCAATTCTCCAAGCGGCTTGCCAAAGTGAGAAATGACCTGTTCTGGTGTTGATCCCAATTCACATCCGAAGATGCTTTTATCCGGATCAATGAGAGCCGCAGGCTTTGTTATTGGCTCGATAACTACACCCTCTACTTCGCCTGAGCCTTCTACTAAGCATG
Organism: Terrimicrobiaceae bacterium; assembly: GCA_044347585.1. Lineage (GTDB taxonomy): Bacteria > Verrucomicrobiota > Verrucomicrobiia > Chthoniobacterales > Terrimicrobiaceae > UBA967. The sequence goes on along the minus strand of JBIKUM010000054.1, from coordinate 10,386 downwards.
ACCCCTCCATAGAAGCCATTTCACTAAGCCAAACTAAGGAACCCCCTTCCTCAAAGTAAAATCCGTGACAAAAACTATTATGCAATTTGCTCCCAAGCAATTTTTTGACCTCGCTCATTTTCATCCCTGGGCAAATGCCATTTTCTAACTTCCAGTCTTTAATAACATAAGGCTCTGACTTGTTACCTACCAGATCTCTTTCCAGAGAGAGGTCGAATGGAAGAAGAGAAACTCCGCCTAATTTTCCATCCCAGAATTCCAGAACATCCTTAAACCCATAGATAAGTGAGAACATACCTTTGCCGTATTCGCGTTTTGCGTCCGGGGCACCCAATTTTTGAATAACTTCATCCTCGGTTGCTCCTATCGGCAAACCAAATATGCTTTTACCTGGAACAATAACATTGTCTTTCAAGGTTGCTTGAATGCCAGACTCGCGTGCCGGCTTACTGTGATCTTCGACAAATTGTGCCAATGGCGCTTTTATTGGTTCGATACGAAGATAGTCACATATGGTGTTCTTATCTGATAAAAGGAGAGTTACCTTGGAATCTGACGGATCATCCTCGAACGAGGCCGTTTGAAAATTCAAGCTATCTTCAGTCTTTTTAAGTTTGAATTTCTTTCCAATCCGTTTTTCGGCCTCAGCCAGTGACATTCCAGGTTTGACTCCATTGGTAAACGACCACTCAATAAAATTTTCAATAATCTGATCATTAATAATAAAACCAGAGAGTTTGGGTTCCCCTGGTGAAAGATCGAAATTCTTTCCAATGTTCTGATCATTAATAAAAAGACCACAGAGTTTGCCTTCCCCAAATGTAAGTGCGAAACCTTTTTCGTAGATTAAAGCTGATTTCCCTTTTTGAAGATCAAGCTTGCTGGTGGGTTGGCCGAGGAGCTCGATAACCTGTTCCGGGCTGGCACCCATTTTGCAGCCAAAAATGCTCTTACCGATGTCAATGGAAAGGTTGATTTCCGTATCGTTATAGCCTTCCAGCCTAATAGGTCTAATAGATAATGAAGAGAGTTTTTTATCATAAACGCTAAAACTTACCCTTGATCGACCATCCGTGTAGCTCAATTGATTACCAAGACTTTCCCGGACTTTATCTCCCAGTATGGCTTTGGCCTGATCCACCGTCATACCTGGCCTAAGTCCGTTTTTCAACCGGCATGCCTGGATATCGTTGCCTTGACCGTAAAAACTAACATCGATGCCAACCAATGAATCGTTCCAGAAGAGAATAGCGCAATCTCTTGCATATTTTTCATAAAAAAGGACCGTCGTCCCATTGCCTAAGTCATACTTGCCGCTGGGTTTTCCAAGGGTTGAGATCACCTTTTCGCATGAAGAACCGAGTTCACAGCCGAAAATGCTTTTGGCTGGATCGATGATAAGATCGAGATTTTTCTGAACGCTGTCGTCGATGCTTAAACCGACAACAAAGTTATCAGCTAAATTCTTTGGGTTCTGCTTATAGCCTATATTGAGCGTTATCTTCGATCCATTTTCATTGTAAACTATTGGAGCAAATTTATCTATCGCGTTTTTTACAAATTTATCGCCAAGTATCGTTTTAACTTCACTCAAATTCATTTCTTGCGTAATGCCGTTTGACAACATCCATTTGGCATCTTTTCCAAAAGCAAAATCTTCGATGAAAAAACTATATCCGAAAACATTTTGAGGCACCTTAATACCACTCAACTTATTATTAAAGAATAATATAATGCAGTCTTTCCCATAAATAAGCGAAGACCTGCCATTACCTGATTCGATTTCGCCGAGTGGTTTACCTAATTTCAAGATGACATCATCCTTAGAGGATCCTACAGGACAACCGAATATGCTTTTTCCTGGATCAATCGTCATATCCTCTGGAGCCTTACAAACAACGGGTTGCGTTTGCGAGAGAGCAATTTCACCGCCGGCTGGGATCGTTTTGTTTGCTTCCGAGGCGGCTTGCCATTTTATCAATGCGTTTGAAGGATCGGAATCGATATCCGAACTCCCTTGGGTGGAGATCAGAGTGCCCTTTCCGTCCACTACAACAAGCGAGGGAATGCCACTAATATCGAACTTCTCCTTAAGAAGCTGGACTTGTTCCGAAGCGTAGGGAATCGCCGGCCAGGGCATTCCGGTCTCCTGCATGTATTTTTGCTGATCATCGGCATTCCGGTCTGAACTCACAAAGACGACTTCAAACTGATCCGCGTATGCATTTCGAAATTCTATGAGTGTGGGTGTGAACTGGCGGCAGGGCGGACACCAATTGGCGGAAAAATAGATACCTATGAATTTGCCTTTCAGGGTCGCAGGATTCACAGGGTTGCCCTGCGCATCCATGAGCGAGCTGCCGAGCAATTCCTGCAGATTGAATAGCTGTGGAGGAGTGGGTTGTGGTGTTTGCGCATATGTCAAACCTACCGTAAGGGCCATTAAAGCAGAACAGCAGGTGATGATTTGTTTTTTCATGGATTTTATTGGTTTGGAGTTTCGAAAATTACTTACCGGCATTCCTTGCGACTCGGAAACCGAAGGGGCCGTAACGACCATCGGGGTTCATACTATCTCCGCGAGCCACAGTGCTTTTCTCGACAGGAAAATACCAACCGCCGCCGCGAAGTCTCCTGCTTGAGTTGATTTTATCCCAGCACCACTCGACGATGTTTCCGCTCATGTCATGGATTCCGAGTTCGTTCGGTTCTTTGGTGCCTACGATTTTCGACTCTTTCTTTGAGTTTTCCTGACTCCAAGCCACAGCCTCGGCGTCATTACTGCCGCTGTAAGTGTATCCTTTGCTGGCTACTCCCCCTCGCGCAGCCCACTCCCATTCTTTTTCTATGGGCAATCGATAGCCGTTGGCGGCATTATTCACCACTGGAACAATTTGCCCGGTTTTGTAGGTTTCCCAATTCACTTGGTAGACTGGCGTGAACCCCTCTTTCTCGCTGCGCGCATTGCACCATTTTATGGCATCATACCAACTTACATATACTACGGGAAAATTATCGCCACTTCCTTTTGGGTAGGTATTGCCAAAATACACAAAGTCATACCCCTTGCCATTCTCTACAGCCCAATCTCGGACCTCTTTCCATAATCCCCAACTCACTTCGTATTTTCCGATCTGAAAACTATCCACGATCTGGCCCTCCAACTTGCTGCCTTGCGGTAATATCCCGCCTTGAACCTCAACCATCTCACTCAAGTTGGATTGGACTGGCGTCGCTTGGGAGGTATTTTCATTTTCTCCATAAAACGAACTCGCGGTAGCGCTCCTTCCCCATTGGCGAATTCCATCGACACCAATCAACTCCACGGCATCAATTTCGTTCCATCCTCCAATGCGCTTGCTATCGAGGTGAATTTTGATCCGGTCGGATTTTATGCCCAGCACGGGCCTCATAACCATATCCACGGGAGCCGGCATGGGGTTTCCATCGCCCTCCCACAAGACAATCTCCATCTTATCTTTTGAAATAGCTGCGATTTTGCAAATGGCTCCGGGGTTAAATGTTTCGCGGATTCGGACTTCGTCGATCTCGACTTCCTTGGCAAAGGAAACCTCCAACCATTCCGGCCCGGCATCCGGCTTGAGGGGAGCCCATGCTGAGGGCAGGTCACCGGCTTCCATCGTATCGGGCGCTCCGGTAGCCTGCTCGGGCCCCCATTTCCGCTTGGGTTGGACTTCAGCGAGCGCATTAGCGATCAAAAAAAAGCCACAAATTCCTAAAGATGTGAGGTTTTTTCTGGGCATAGCTTTTTGCGTAAAACGGGGGGCTTTCAGGGAATGAGTTGGATGGCCAAAAATGGGGTCTTGAAGAGGTTTTTTGAAATGCCTCTTCCTTCCAAGCGGGATGCTTTGGCCACCAAATTGGCGAAATCCGCGCGCTGGCCATCGGGATCGGGACCGAGGCTGCCTTGAGCGATTTGCTCGATTTTCGACCACGCGATATTCGCAGAGTCTGGAGAATGACGGAGTTTCATGCCGAAAGCGGCAACGGCGGCAGCGAAACGAAAGTCGACCGAATTTTGGTTGAAGGATTTTGCCGAACTGGTTTCGAAACGAAAAACTGCGAGTTGGCACTGATTGGACCCTTTGGGGCGATGATGAATTTTCAGTGTTAATAAATCCCCAGTATCAACCGGTTGATACTCGACGACCGCCCGGGTTCTTTGAAAATCCTTAGGAGCGGTCTTTGGCTGCGATTTTCCGACCGGGATGACTTCATAAAGTGCCGTGTGCTCAAATGGAGGTGTGACCTTTGTTGTAAATCGGATCGATTTCTCGGTGTCCCGCTGGCTTTCATAACCGATCAAGCGGAAATAGGCGGCCCGGGCTGGATTGAATTGGGCCTCGACTTTGACATTTTCGGCAACGGCTTGCGAACGAATGCCCACGCGAATCAACAAGTGTTCCTCATTCCAAGGAGCAATGCCGCTCTCGATATCCGGAGATAAAGCCGCGCTCCCGGCCTGCTCCGTGTAGTTGTAGGTGAAAGCATTGATCAATTCCTCGATGTGGACGGAGTCGGGCGGAGGAGGTTCGCTTGCAAGAATCCGAGCACGGATTTTGGCATAGCCGGAAGAATCCACATCCAAAGAATATTCGGAAGTGCGCTGGATTTTGGTATCAACCAGGCGCCCGCCAAAAGTGGCATTGCGAACGCCCCTTTGATTTTCCTTGAGGGGGATTGCTTGCCCCGGCGTCTCCAACTGAAATGCAAGATTTGAATCAGATACGGACTCTCCGGTGATCAAACCCTGCTCCGAGAAATCATGTTCCGTGGGGCATCTGACGGACTTGAATTTTGATCGCGATGGGATGTCGTCGAGAGGCGATGCGGTATTTTTTGCCAAGCCATCATTGCTTGGGTCGAGGTGTGGTTTTGACTCCCCTGTCGTCTCCATTACTGTATTCGCGGCGGGATCGGTCTCCAGCGTTTGGCGTTCCTCATGCAATGCGGCGGGTGCAACCACATTCCGGGCCATAAATCCTGATTCCGTCACAGCAGAGGGTCGATAAAGCATACCCGCTAAAAATGTCACGCTCGCCGCTGCCGCCAAACCGAGTGGGACGGCCCAGCGGATCAGTGTTTTTTTTCTCCGGAACGCAGCTTGGTTTTCCTCACAAGCACGCAAGAGGTTGAGGCGCTCCTTCGGATCGAGCCCCTCGGCCGATTTGGGCAAACGATCGAACTTCGAGGCCATCTCGATGATGTCGTTCAACTCGGCTTGGAGAGAGTCGGATTTCGCCAACTCGAGCTCGAATTTTTCGCGGGCGCTGCCAGTCAATTCGCCAAACGCATAGTCTGTGATGCGGGTATCACTCATAATGTGGAAACGGATTTGTGTTCGCTGCTCCAAAGACGGCGAAGAGTTTGGATCGCCTCATGGAGTTGCACTCCAACATGAGAAACGCTCATTTTCATGACCTCGCTCATTTCCTTGTAGGTCAAATCGCCCTCAAACTTGAGGTTGAGCAACTCGCGTTGGCGCTCGGGGAGTTGCGAAACCAATCCGCGCAGATGCTCGGCATCCTCGGCGGCCATAAGAGTCTTCGCAGGACAATGCTCCTCGGCTTTGTGTTCCTCATCGAGTGCCTCGGCGGAAAAGCGAACGACTTTGCGGCGATGGTCTAAAGCGCAATTCCGGCAAACATAAAAGAGCCATGGCGCCAAACGCGGCTCGATTTCCAGTAGATCCTGTCTGCTCAACCGTAGAAAAGTCTCCTGCACCGCATCGCGCGCGGATTCAATGTCTCCGGTGATTTCCTTTGCGTAACTAATGAGCGTGCGTTCAAAACGCTCGATGGCCAGGGGGATGATATTTTCCGCAGACATGGGTGGGTTCAATAGGACAACGCAGAATGCGGAAATTTATTAGCCGAAATTTTAAGTATTTTTTCGGGCTCGGCGAGACCATCCGCTTTTGTGGCGAAGCCTGCCATATTGACGGCGCGCTCCCGACTGCCGCTGTTCCTCTCCAAGTTATCCTGCCCATTCCTGAGCGAAGTGACCCGCCACGACATGCCGGCAAGCATCCGCGCGGGTTTCCGCCCCGGCGAACTCCCAGCCCTCCTCGGCTTGGATTCCAAAAAATGGAGCGTCAGGGAATCCTCGCATTGGCGTGGGGCGTTGAGACTCGCGGCCTGGCAGCGTTGAAAAAACAACGACGCCACTTGGTCAATGCCGAATCAGGCGATCTTATCCAACACCGCATGTTTGAACCACGCCGGGACTTGGCGTGTCTTCAGTTCCAGCGTCCGCCCATCGGTGATTTCAGCCAACCAGGTGTGAGCGCCTTCCGCATTGTTGGTGGAGTTGTCGAAGATATAAGCCCTGTTCGTGTGCCTGATTGCCTCAATGAGCAGCTCAAGCGATTTGTAATAGCGCGCAGTGATCTTTTCAGAAGGAACATCATGTCCGTTCATTGCCACCCGGTTCGCCACGCGAGATACATTGATCGTTGGGTCGTCCGTGGCCACATAATATAGGTAGGTGCGGTATCCCGTCTGCTGTGCCTGTTGGAGAAACGCGACTTTGCCGGGATGCGACATGACGGTTTCAAGGGTAAAAGTCTGCCCTGCTTGAAGAAGTTTCCGGCGAACAAAGTCCGTCAGCACACTCGCGAAGTAAGAGTTGACGACGCCGGAAGGGAAATAGAGTCGGCCTTCCGCAAAGCTCAGGCTTTCGGCTGCCTTGGAAAAGCCTTCGGCTTACAGAAATTTTGATCCTTTGAACGCGAGCAGCACCTCCTGCTCCGATGCTTGAATACCGACACTCTGCAGATCCACAGAGCCCTCCTTTTTAATGCCGACCTCGATTTCATCGGAGTTCAGATACACTCCCAGAAGAGACTTCGGCAGGTAGGACTTCAGCACGCTCTTCCCCGACCCGTTTGGTCCGGCAAACATTCGCAATCTGGGGGTCCCCCGGCTCACTTGATAGTGTAGATTGTGCCAGGTATCACGGCTGTGGATGGTTCGATCTGCTTCACCACTTCCTTCCGGCCATCCGGGTAGACCCGAACCACAAAAGCCCCTTCTGTCTGTAACACACTTTGGCCGGAGGCGAGGACGCTCTGGCGCGCGGCGGCAAAGGCCCGACCTGAGAGAGACGGGAACTCACTTTCCAGTTGTTGAATATCGTGGTCGGACATGGTTTCAGATTAATGAGTTTAGCGCATCAAATCAACCCCACCCTCCAGTGGTTCTCTGGGGTTTCCGCCCCGGCGAACTCCCAGCCCTCCTCGGCTTGGATTCCAAAAAATGGAGCGTCAGGGAATCCTCGCATTGGCGTGGGGCGTTGAGACTCGCGGCCTCGCGGCGTTGAAAAAAACGAACGCCATCAGAGCCGGTGTGGGGATTTTGCCCCAATGGACACTCTGGGAATCGCAGGCGAAGAACTGGTTCTTCGATTATGATCCAAAATTTGAAAGTCATCCTGAAGAAGGAAAATCTGGAAAATCTTTTGCCGCTTTTCAGGAAGCACAAAATCACGGATTCCTGCCTCGATAAATTGTGTGATCAATGCCTGATCAACATGGGGGTCGAGAAATTGGGCGATCGCAAGCGATTGCTCTCGGCTTTTCTTAATGTTTCCGCCGAAGATTCGCCCGGAGGAACCTATTTGTTGGACATCGTTGGCGGCACGCTGCCGCATGACTCGCTTTTGGCCGGCGAGAATGTGGCCAGTTTTCGGATCGGCAAATATCCCGTCATGTTGGAGGAGTGGCAAATGGTCAAAAATTGGGCTCTGGCTAACGGGTATGAACTCGAAAGCGGCGAGGCCGAGGGATGTCACAGTCCCGTTGTGATGGTGAGTTGGTATGAGGCGCTGCGGTGGTGCAACGCCAAGAGTGAGTCGCTGAATCTTTCGCCTTGTTACAAGTTACGCGGCCAGACCTACCGCTCTGAAGATCTCAAGAAAGATCACTGGCCTGAATTGAGCTGGGACATGCAAGCCAATGGATACAGGCTACCCACCGAGGCCGAGTGGGAATGGGCTGCACGAAGCGGCATGTGCTGGATCGAGGAGCCATTGGCTGGGAGGAAGAAGTTAAATGGCTCTGCCCACCTGCAGAACGGGCTTGCCGCAGAGTTGCATGTTGATGCCACTGCCGCGACTGTGGATTTATTGGAAAATTACGAGACTCCACCGAATCTGTGGGAGTGGTGTTGGGATCTCGCCGAGGAGGACTATGCTCTTTGCCATCGAATCCGTGGCGGCTGCTGGAATCAAACATTCCATCCCGGCCTGGAAAAACTCCGCATCAGTCGCAAGCCCGAAAGCCGCATCGAGGTCGTGGGATTCCGCCTTGCAAGAATGAGCGGCGGGGCCGCTTGAGGGAGCGAAGAACCGCCTCGCCGACTTGCCTGGCTTTGAAAAAGTTGTGCTCAGGGAATCATCCCACTGGCGCGTGGCGCGGAGACTGGTAGCCTCGCGCCGTTGAAAAACCCAATCACCATAGCGGGTGGCGGACTTGCCGGGCTGTCTCTGGGCATCGCCCTGCAATCCCGTGGTGTCGCGGTGACCTTGCACGAGGCGTCGGCGTATCCGAGGCACAGAGTGTGTGGCGAATTCATCAGTGGCGTGAGCGACGAAACCCTCGCCATGCTGGATGTGGCGGAGTGTCTTAGCGATGCGACAAGCCTGGAGACCGCCTCTTGGAGCGATTCCGCAGGGCGGCTTGCCGAAATGCAGGTCCTGGGCCGTGGAATTTCGCGATGGCAACTCGACGAGCGCCTACAGAGGAAATTCGTCTCTCTCGGCGGCTCACTCGTCACAAACTCGCGCATCCCATCGGCACCTGGCGTCATCTGGGCAGCGGGACGGCCAAGAAGACCGTCCGCATGGCTGGGTTTGAAATGCCATGCGCGCAACCTGCCGCTCACGCATGATCTGGAGATGTTCACCTCGCCGGGCGGGTATGTGGGTTTGGCAAAAATCGAAGACAACCAAGTGAACATTTGCGGGCTCTTCAAGACCTGGAGCACTCGCGGAGCCAAGGGAAGCGCCCTGCTCCTCACCATGCTTCGGGAGTCTTCACTCCATGCGCTCGCAGACCGCTTGGAAGCTGCGGATTTTGACGAATCGAGCGTCTGCGGAGTTGCGGGATTTCAGATGGGACAGCAGGCGGCGCCCGAGTTCAGCATCGGCGACGCGGCGAGCATGATCCCGCCTTTCACAGGAAACGGAATGAGCATGGCATTCGAGTCTGCCGAGTGCGCGCTACAACCGGCGATGGACTACGCCGCAGGCCGCAAATCATGGTCAGAAGCGGCATCGGCATCCACAGCCGGTCAGGCCTCCCGTTTCAGGCGACGCCTAGCGGCGGCGGGCATCCTGCACCACTGCCTCATGAATCGGGCCGCATTGAGGATCACCTGCAGCCTCGCCCGCAGAAAAATGATGCCCTTTCAAACCCTCCTCCACCTTGTCCGCTGATGTATTTGCAATCCCTCGCCACCGCCTTTCCGCCGCATGCCTTCACTCAAGCGGAGTGCTTTGAAACCCTTGAGAAATCAGGCGCGATGGATGGCTTGCGAGGGCGATCGAGAGAACTTCTCCATAAAGTTCTGACGGGAAATTCGGGTATCGAAACGCGCCGTTTTTGCGAGGCGGATTTGCGGAGGACCTTCGCCTTCGATGCCGGGGAGTTGCATCGGCACTTTGAACACCACGCTCCCCGACTCGCCTCGGAGGCGCTTCTCAAAGCCTGCGATCTTGCCTCGCTGAAGCCCTCCGGCATCGATGCTCTGTTGGTCTGCACCTGCACGGGCTATCTTTGCCCGGGCTTGAGCAGTTACATTTCAGAAATGCTCGGACTCCGCCCGAATGCCTTTCTGCAGGACCTGCTTGGCCTCGGGTGCGGTGCCGCCCTGCCTCTTCTCGAAACCGCGCGGGGCCTGCTCGCAGCGAATGCGCAAGCGACCGTGGCTACAATAGCGGTGGAAATTTCCTCCGCCGCTTTTTACCTGAACGACGAGCCGGGCGTGCTCATCAGTCTCTGTCTCTTTGGCGACGGAGCCGCCGCTGCCATCTGGAGAGGCGAAAACCAGGGTGGGCAATTGCGTTTCCAGAATTTCCGCACCATCCACAAACCCGAGCACCGGGAGAAAATCCGCTTCGTCAATGCTGGTGGCCGCCTCAAAAACCAACTCCATCGTGCTGTCCCCGCACTTGCGGCTGAAGCAGTCGCCGAGCTTTTCGAAATGCGGTCGGGCACGCCGGATCAGCTCATCGCCCACACGGGTGGACGCGATGTGATAGAAGCCATCGAGTGCGCAATCCCCTCGCACCAACTCTGCGCCACGCGGGAGGTTCTTCGCCAATACGGCAACATCAGCAGCCCAAGCGTCCTCGCAGCACTGGAGC
>JBIKUM010000235.1:0-4820 GCA_044347585.1 Terrimicrobiaceae bacterium | reverse complement strand
CTGCCTCGAGAGCAACCCCGGGAGCGACAACCTCTGGCTCACCGCCTTCGGCGCCGGCTTTGCTGCCCACTGCGGCGAGCTTCAGAGATCCGAGTAAAAACCGACGCTCAGCGCATCATCGGCACGCCGTCGCGCAGAAGCTGCTCGACGAAGCCGGTGTGGTATTTGCCTTGGCGGAAGGACTCGTTGTGCATGATTGCTTGCTGGAAGGGAATCGTGGTCTTGATTCCAGTGATCATGTATTCGTTGAGGGCCCTCGACATACGCTTGATACAAGCGCTGCGGCTGGAGGCGGTGGCAATGACCTTGGCGATCATTGAGTCGTAGTTCGGCGGGATCGGGTAGCCGGCATAGGCGTGGGAGTCGATGCGGATGCCGCGCCCACCGGGTGCGTAATAAAGACCGATATTGCCGGGGCAGGGTTGGAAATTTTTCTCGGGATCCTCCGCGTTGATACGGCACTCGATGGCATGCCCGCGAGGCTGGGCCTCCACGACATAGCTGCTGAGGTGCTCGCCTGCGGCCACTTGGATTTGCTGCTTCACGAGGTCGCATCCATAAACCTCCTCGGTGATCGGATGCTCGACCTGGATGCGCGTGTTCATTTCCATGAAGTAGAAATTCCCGTCATCGTCCACGAGATACTCAATGGTGCCGGCATTCGTGTAGCCGACGCTTTGGCAAAGGCTGATCGATGCATCGCCCATCTTTTTGCGGAGCTCGGGCGACATGAGAGGCGAGGGACACTCCTCGACGATCTTTTGGTTGCGGCGCTGGAGTGAGCAATCGCGCTCACCGAGATGCACGACACGGCCATGATCGTCACCAAAAACTTGGAATTCAATGTGATGCGGGTTAACGATAAATTTCTCGATATAAACTGCACCGTTTCCGAAGGCCTTCTCGGCCTCCATACGAGCGGCATGGTATCCTTGCACCAAGCTGCCTTCGTTGCTGGCAATACGCATGCCGCGACCGCCACCGCCGGCGACGGCTTTGATCATCACTGGAAACCCAATTTTACGGGCAATGCGCAGCGCCTCGGCCTCGCTATCGATCGTGCCATCGCTGCCGGGCGAAATTTTTATCGCCCATGAGGCGAATCGCCTGCGGGGTGGGACCGATAAACTTGATGTTGCAACTGGCGCAAACCTCGGCGAAGTGCGCGTTCTCCGCCAAAAATCCATAGCCAGGGTGGATCGCATCCGCATCGCAGATCTCGGCCGCGCTGATAATGCGGTCGATTTTGAGGTAGCTCTCGGAACTTACAGCAGGCCCTATGCAAATGGCCTCGTCGGCGAGCTGCACATGGAGGCTGTCGATGTCAGGCTCCGAATAACTGGCAACCGACTGGACACCCAGTTCCTTGCAGGCGCGGATAATACGGAGGGCAATTTCGCCGCGATTGGCGATCAGGATTTTTTTAAACATGGCGGGGTGGCCGGGGGATTACTTGAGGCGGAAGAGTGTCTGACCGAATTGAACGGGCTTGCCATTTTCGGCGCAGATTTCCGTCACAACGCCAGAGACCTCGGCTTTAACCTCGTTCATGACCTTCATGGCTTCGATGATGCAAATAACGGTGTCCGGCGTGACCTGCTGGCCGACCGTGAGGAATGCCGGCGAATCAGGCGATGGCGCTGAGTAAAAAGTGCCGACCATAGGGGATTTGATTTCAATTCCACCGGCAGCCGCAGCAGGTGCGGGAGTCGAAGCCGGAGCTTCTGTGGAAATAGCAGGGAGCGCCGCTGGTTCGCTGACCGAGAAAACCGGCTGGCTGGTCACATACTGGGCGGGGCCGACGGCTCCGGCCGTCTTGAGCGTGATTTTGAAGCCTTCCCGCTCCATTTTGAAAACGGCGACGCCGTTTTTCTTCATGAGGTCGATGAGTGTGCGAATTTCTTTGATGTCCACGGTAGAGGTAGGTTTTTTACTGAGCCGTCATGATGTCACGCGCTTTCTTGCGCGGTCAAGACATGGAATTGCCGAGACGGAAAACGAAGGCTAATCTGCCTCGATGAATTCTGTGGGCACGAGAAGAAACCTGTCGCGCTGGGAGACAGCTGCGGCGCTTCTGGCCTCGCTGCTGGTTCATCTTTTTTTTCTGCTGGCGGTGGCTTTTGTTGTTTTGAACGGTGCCCGCATCTCCAAAGAAATAGTTCCTACAGTCGAGGAACCACCGCAACTGACCATCCTGCCCATGCCGCCCGCGCCAAAGACCGCGCCGCGATTTGTCAGCACGCCGCCTCAGGAGAATCTCGAGAAAAAACCCAACAAGGACGCCGCCTTTGAATCAGGCAACGACTCGATAGCTGCAAGCGAAGCCCCGCCCACCGGGCACGAGATGATGCCCTCCCTCGAAGGCCGCGAGGAACAGGGACTCGATCTTCGAGACCAACGCTACGCTGCGGGCCAGAAGCAAACCCAAGCGGCACCCGCCACCCAAGCCGCTGAGCAGTCGCAGCCCGAGGCGGAGCCCGCCCCCACCCCTCGAGTGGAAACCAATCTGGCACTCATCGAAGCTCCCAAGCCCACTCCCCAGCCGACACCAACCCAAAAGGCCAAGACAGCAACTCGCCCGAGCAAGAACGCGGATTCGGGCTTCCAACCGGAAACCCGCGTCACACGCCTACGCGGCAATGTCTCAAACCGTGGCAAGGCCTCCTTGGAAGCGAATGCCACACCACTCGGGCGCTATAAAAAACAAGTCTCCGACGCCATCGGTTCGCGTTGGTATTACTATGTGAATTCCCAGATGGGCCTTCTGAATATCGGAACCGTGGAAATCCGCTTCACGGTGACCCCGGAAGGAAAAATCAAATCCCCGCTGGTGCTCTCAAACTCCTCGAATGAGAGCTTCGCCTCCGTGAGTCTGGCCTCGGTGGTGCAGGCGGAAGTCCCTCCCATGCCGCCCGAAGTCGCCAAGCTGATCGAAAACGGTCGCCTCGAAATCGACTTCTCGTTTACGATCCTTGGCCACTGATGACATCTCAAACGACGCTTTCGGCGATTGCCGATTTTTTCGAACAAGGCGGCCCCTTCATGGTGCTGCTGGTTTTGCTTTCGATAGTGACATTGACCGCGATTTTCCTGCGCGCTTGGAGACTCCGTGAGAGCGCGATTATTCCAAGATCGATTGCTGAAGCGGTAGAAGACCTCCGCCCCGGACACACCCTCCAGTCCCTGCAGGAGGAAATGGAGCGGCATCCCTCGGCCATCTCGCTCATTCTCTCGACACTCATCTCGCACCTGAACTGGTCGAAATCCGAGAATCTCGAAGCCGTCCAGACCTGCGCCAGACACGAAATCGCCCGCATGGAAAAAGGCCTCGTCATTCTCGAAATCGCCACCGGCACCGGCCCGCTCCTCGGTCTCCTGGGAACACTTTCGGGCCTCGTGGGTATTTTCGCTACACTCGGAAACAACGGCGATCCCGTGCAGGTGGCGCGTGGCATTTCCGAAGCGCTGAATACAACCATCGCGGGACTCGGCGTCGCTGTGCCAAGTTTGATTGCGCACAGCTATTTTCAGCGCCGAATCGAAATGCTGGCCGTCGAGATGGAATCCATCGCCGCCAGCCTGCTCGCCAAGCTCTACCAACCTCAATAGCCGCCTGAGCGAAATGCAGTTCTACACCCGAAAACGCCGCAGCCCGTTCATCAATATCGTTTCGCTGATCGATATTTTGGCAATCCTGCTGATTTTTTTCATCGTCACCACAAACTTCCGAAAGCCCCAGCCCCAGCTGCAGATCAACCTGCCCGATTCGAAATCTGCCGAAACCGCTGCCGCCGCGCAGAAGGAACCCGCCGTGCTCCGCGTTAAGTCTGAAAAGGAAATCACGCTGGATGAAAAACCCATCACCCTCGAAAACCTCACTGCCGCCTTGCAAAATATCCGCGAAACCCAACCAAGTCGCGGCATCGCAATGCAAGCCGACCGGGAGGCACCTTTCGGCACCGTGGTAAAAATCCTCGACTCCCTCAAAGCCGCTGGGCTCCGCGATGTGCCGGCCTTTACACAACCAGACTCCGCAAAATGATCCTCGAAATCACCACTTTTGACCACCCCGCCCTCCGCACACCTGGAGCCCGTGTCGACCAGATTGACGACTCCACCCGCCAACTCGCTGTGGACATGATCGAGACCATGCGTGAAGCCGAGGGCTTGGGACTCGCCGCACAGCAAGTCGGCATGCCCTTGCAAATGTTCGTCCTCGATGTGCCCCAAATCAAAAAACGCCCCAGTGCCATGCGCATCCGAGGCAAGCGCGCCGATTTCGAATCCCTCATGCCCATGGTGCTTCTCAACGCCGAGGTGGAGACCTTTGGTAGAATCCACACCGAGAGCGAAGGCTGCCTGAGTTTCCCGGAACTCTCGGCCAATGTCTCACGCCAACTCTCGGTTCGCGTCAAAGCCCTCACACTGGATGGATCCACCATCGAATTCGAAGCCGACGGCCTCCTTGCCCGCGCCGTCCAACACGAACTCGACCATACCCAAGGCATCCTCTACATCGACCGCGCCGTTCCCGAAGACCGCATGGATTTCGCAGATGACATCCTGCGCCTCATCCGGCCTGTTGCCTAAACCTTAGACACCAACTCCACCGCGAGTCGAATCGCCTGCCTCATGCTGTCAGGCCTCGCAACCCCACGACCCGCAATATCAAATGCCGTGCCGTGGTCAGGGCTTGTTCGAATAAAAGGCAAACCAAGCGTCACATTCACGCCTTCGTGAAACGCGTGCAGCTTGAGCGGGATCAACCCCTGATCGTGATACATGCAGAGCACCCCGTCGAAGTCACCCTCCACCGCCCT
>JBIKUM010000428.1:0-4611 GCA_044347585.1 Terrimicrobiaceae bacterium | reverse complement strand
AATCGGACTGACGCAACGATGTCATAGCGGTACGATGGCAGAAGCACGACGGAATGTCAAGACACGCTGACAAGTAGAAAAGATAGCCGCTCGTCCCTTTCACTTCCTAGCCCCGCAGTCTCCCCATGTCAGACTCCTTGGCAGGCTTCCCTGTTTGCCGATCACGGAACCATCTTCCTGAATATCTACCTCGACCGGCGGAAAGCTTCTCGTTGTGACATAACCAAAGTTTCCCTTTAGAGTCGTTATCATTCTGTCACTAGCAACATCTGGAAAATACGCCTCGCTCCACCTGAAACAAACAGTTCTACGCAATCGGCTTACAAAAACAGAGAAGTCATCCCCAAGCCTACTGATCCCCGCTGCATCCTGACGCTGTTTCCCTGTCCCCTTCACTCTTCCTTCACCCTTTTATTCGACAACGCGCACTATTACTAAGCTAGACATCAGACTTTTGATCTCTCGGTCGATAAAAGCCCGCTGCACAATCAAGTAGTAGTCACCCGCCTTCTTCACAGCGAAATGCTGGTCCAACATGAAGTTCATCCGATGTTCTTCGCCAGGCGCTAGTTCATGTGAGGTAGCACACAGAATTGCCGGGAACGGCCTCTCCCCCGTCCGCTTGTTCAGAGCCTCCACAGGCCGCCCGCTTGACTCAAAGAGATCAAGGCGGTACTCAGCCCCCTCAACAGGCAAACTCACAGTCTCGGCCCCTGCATTCGTGATGCAGACAGTGATCGGCATGGACTTTCCTATCGTGTACTCTTTGAACTCGGAAGTGACTTTAAGTGACGCACCACATATACTCCTTCCCCAGAACACAACATTTGTCGATTCACTTCTCGCTTGCATCGCGCTTGAACCTAAGAACCCAGCAGCCATTAGCACAGAACCCATCAGTGTCTTTCGCATTTCGCCCCCTCTCTTATGGTGGAACCGTCCCAAGACATGTAAAACCCGTACCAAGCTGATCGGCCGGGCGTGGAATCTTCGAATCTAACCTCTCCGTCCATTCAGGATAAACCCGGAAGAAAACCGAAGAAACCGGGGACAGGCAAATAATCGAAGAAACCGGGGACAGGCAAATAATAGCAAATATTTTTCTAAACGGTGTGGAAATCGTCCCTTCTCGATGCTTTAAGGAGATGGCGGGCTCGTCAACTGCGAGTCGAACCATTCAGCCAAAGAGGACAACATGCAACAGGCGAGGCTGAAACCCGATTATCAGGATACGCTTCGCTTCGCCAGAAACAAACACTTCTGCGCAATCATCCCGCAAAAAACAAGAAGCCTTCCGCACGCCTGCTGATCCGCTGCATCCTGACGCTGTTTCCCTGTCCTCTTCACAATCGCCATTCACAATCCCGCATGTACAGCGTGTCTGGATATCACGGCGTCGGCGAGGGCGATGGCGAGTAAGAACACCTGCCATACACTATTTCCTCAATTCCTGAAATTATTGTCTCCGCCACATTGCATATTCGATTTTCCGCACATTCCCAAACACGCATAAGAACGGTTTTTCGAGGTTCCATATACATCCGCATGAGTTGTGACTCATCGGGGTATGTTTCGTTGATTCGGATTGTTATGTTTGAGTAACCATAGCTTTCGGCCATCTCGATCAACGGAAACACGGCACGTGCGCTCAAACCACTTTCAACTCGAATAAGGAGCGGCCCAATACGAGACTTATCGCGACGTAAGGCAAACACATCGTTAATAACTCTATCACTAACAATTGCATTGTAACAGCGCATTTGAACATCGTCATTCGGTGAACCAAGGAACCAAACCTCAAACTCAGGGCAAGGAGGCACGCTAGATGACGTGGTCACGTAAGCGTTACGCAGCACACTGTAAATAATCGTGACAAGAAATAGACATCCAACCATAACATACAGAATAGATCTGTTTCTGATTATGTATGCAATTTCTCTTTGCAATAACATATTCATGGTGTTATCGGGGTTAGTACCGGGAGCGGATTAAGCACGCCGAGATTTGAACACGTATCGTATATGCTCTCCGCTCTACCTCTCCACATGTTCATTACACCAGCCTCCCACAGCCTACACCTGAACGAACCGCAGCCCCCTCGGCATCGCCACGTTCCAAGCATCAGGGTCATCGTCGTGGATTATGCGGGAGGGGGAGCAAATAGTCAATTCTGACGATTCTGACAATCATTCGGCAGAAAATTGCTGGCTGGAAAACTGTTTTTGTCTGTGGCCTACAGCCGGATGATTACTTCTCACTCCCAGGCAAAAAAGCCCACCCGCCCAGCCCGCCAAGAGTTCCAATCACGCTTGGAACCCAGCCTGTAGCGATGCCGACGTGGACGCCTACCTGACGCTATATACGAGGCTCGAAGAGAGAGAAACCAGCGGCACGCCCGAGGGTGTCGTATGGGCGGGTGGTGTTGGAGAGGGCGAGCGTGGCCTTGGAGCCTTTCATTCATTCACTTGTCATCAACGGGGTGCGATCACGGGCGGCTGGGACTGGGCAGAAAGGCGACCCTTTTGAGCGACTTGTAGTCATAAAGCCTCTTCAATTCTTGACACTAACAAGCCACCTCCAAATTCGCCAAAGAAATCTTTCCATGAAATATTTATGAGATCAATTTGAAGGCAATAGATGGATCGCCATCCTTTGCATCTTTCTATTAGGCTCAAAGAGCTTTTCCGTGAGCCAATAACATGAATTCGAACAAGCGCGGATTCACGACGATAGACTTGCACCCAGTCTCCTCCTCCATTGGTTTCCTCTGTAATTAATAGGCCCCGAACTGGAATCCATCCAACATGTTTCATTGAGATGTCAACCCAATCAATGACATGCTGAACAGGTGTTGAAAAGAAAAACACGCTTTGCACATATTGTTCCTTGTGGAAAGGGTCGTCCAATATTACTGCCAATTGGTTGCTATCGACACCGATGAATGCAAAATAATTCTGATTGCTCCAAACAGACGCATGTTCCGCCACAAAACATTTGTTGGATTTCTCTATAAACTGGATATCGGGATATTCCGATGAAGTCATGTATTGTGTTATGTTTGAGCGGTATAGAAACCTCGCCGCAACACAAACAAAAACTGACACTGTACTTGCAACAAGAATAACTCGAAGATATCTGGGCTTGTCTTTCATGGCCCACGCACCTCAACGGTCTTACATTTCTTCGTTAAAAATTTCCTGAATCATCATTGTTACAAGATCCGCTCTTCGAAAGCTGGGAACTGCATCCGGACTATCAAAAAACTTAACCACAGCGATTCCAGAGGGATTTGTACTATCCACGTACCGATCATAGCAAACATATGGCGTAATGGCTTTTTTTCATTCATTCACTTGTCCTCAACGGGGTGTGCGGTCACGGGCGGCTGTGGTGCGGGCGGATGATTTGTCGCTGGTCCCCCTGCAAGTGATCGGCGAAAATCTTCGAGTTCGCGACGCACTGTCCCGCGCATTTGTTCCAAATGGTCCTCTCGAATAAACACGTATTCCGTCTTACTGTACCACGAATGCACCATGCGAAGACGAGACGTAACCAATCCTTGATCAGCCCTCTCTTGCGAATGCGGAAAACCGCGAAAGACTCCGTAACCGCTTTTCACATCCCGCCACGTCAGTTCGCCGTCGCTTAGTGTCCAGGAGATTTCAAAAACCAATGCCGATGTCCTGCGAATTCCACACGTACTCAGTATGCCACGACCATCGGGCCAAAGCTCTACTCTGACATAGGACTCCGCTGTCCCCCCACACTCGGTACCCTCCCATATCCCCACCACGTCCTCCGCCATGGGTGGCGTTGGAGGCCCACCAATCTTATCCCAATCAATGGGCGGCGTTCTACACCCAGAAAGCATTGCCATTTGCAACACTATCCATCCTAGCGTGAGCAGCCGTGTCAGATTTCTCATGGCAATCTTCCCGTTTCTCTACAATGATTGAGCCAGTCTGGTCGTGTAATGGGGAACCACCACAGGGCATTGGGGTCAGGTTCGCTTTCTGACAAATGGCGTTCCGCACGTTCAACAATGTCTGGAATGTATTCACTAGCCTCCCATAGCCTGAATCAGAACTGACCGCACGCCCCCTCGGCATAGCCACGTTCAAAGCATCATTGTCATCGCCGTTGATTATGCTGGAGGGGGCGCAAATAGTCAATCCCAGCCGATTCAGACAATTCTTCCGCAGAAGCCCCATTTCTTGGTCTATAGACAAGAACCCATTCGTGATAAGCAATGCCGATCAGTTCCCCAGTGGTGTTGGTGTAGCTGTATCCTTCCGCCGTTTTTTCTTCCAAACAAAAAAGCCAACCACCAGACCGATGAGGCCAATGACCCCGGCACATTTTAATGTAAACTCCATTTTACAGCATCGCTTCGCTGGCATCTGTTGCTCTAGTGGTTCCCGTATGTAGCGAAGGGAAAGGTCTTCTATACACAGCGACATAACTTCTTGCGCATGACGGTGTGATTTTGGCCGTTTTTCATGAATGTAACCAGTGGCATGCGCAATTACTTACGACGCTGTGTATAGTAAGATTGAGAATCGCTTGATGTCTTCCGACTTGTCTCGCTCTCTCGCACCAGCGTGCCACTTA
>JBIKUM010000026.1:0-14772 GCA_044347585.1 Terrimicrobiaceae bacterium | reverse complement strand
AGGCTGCGCCGCCCGCATCCGTGAAGGCGAAAACATCCTCTCGCCCGCCACGGACAAGGCCTTGTCCGCCGTGGAAACTTTGATTCAGCAAGTCCAGGCGAGCAATTGGGAGGATTTGCTCGGCCGAAAAAAACCTGGTGCATCCAAGTCAGCCTTGCAGGTCTACTCCGATGGACTTCTTCAAAGCCTGCTCGGACTTCACACCGTAATCTGCGACAGCTTTCTGAATCACCAAGTGCTCATGCACCACGAAACGAAACCTCCTTCCGCCATCTGAAGATGCTGTTCCAGGTCGTCCACACCACCGGGTATGATTACGCGGACGCTGCCATGGAGGCATATCTGGAAGTGCGCCTCACACCGCCCGTCAGGCCGGAACAGGAAGTCCTGCGCCACCGTATCGAATTTCACCCCACTGCGGAGGCCTCCGACTACATCGACTATTTCGGAAACCGGACGACTTTTTACTCGATGACTCTCCGCCACCGGCAACTCAAGGTGACGAACCGCATGACCGTTCGCACACTCCCTCGCATCCTGCCCAAGAGTGGCCTCGCCCTCACCGTGGCCGAAGCCAAGCAGATTTTAAAATCCGGGACCGGTATTTTTGATTACCTCCAACCAACCGAGGCCATCCCGCTTGTCGAGGAATCCGCCTCATGGGCGAGGGAAATCCTGCGCGAGAACCGTCCGCTGGGCGAGGCCCTCGACGAGCTGAACAAAACGATTTACCGCGAGTTCAAATACCGCTCCGGCTCGACGGACATCGAGACGCCGCTTTCCCAAATCTGGAAAAAACGCGAAGGCGTCTGCCAGGATTTTGCCCATGTGATGATCAGCATCCTTCGCGCCGTGCGCATTCCCTGCCGCTATGTGTGCGGCTACATCGAGTCCGAGCCAGCCGTTTCCGCAGACCCCACCCGCAAGCGCCTCGTCGGCTCCCTCGCCACCCATGCCTGGGTGGAGGTTTTAGTTCCTGGCATGGCCTGGGTGGCGCTTGATCCCACAAACAACCAGTGGTGCGGCGAGCAGCATGTCACCGTCGCCGTTGGCCGCGACTTTCTCGATGCGGCTCCCGTGCGGGGAACTTTCAAAGGTTCAGCCTCGCAAAAGCTGAAAGTGCATGTGAGCATGCAGCGAATTCCTGAAAAACCATGAAACTCAAAATCAAAAAGGAATCGGTCTACACCTACGAGGGCAGGGTGTCATTTTCACCACACCATGTGCGAATCTTTCCGCGCATCGACCTCTCCGTGAAGGTCGAGAGCATCCGTTTCGAAACCCAATCAGGAGCTGATGTGCAATTCCGGCAGGACCTCTTTGACAACCACATCGCCTATTGTTTCTACCCGGAGATGTCGGAGACGCTTCCCTTCCGCGTGGAACTCGATCTCGAAGTGAAGGAGAAAAACCCCTTCCATTTTCTTCTGGAGCCGCACGGCCTGCAAGTTCCACCCCAATATACCGAGGATGAACTCGCGGTTCTTGCTCCGTATCTCGCGCCGGTGGACGGATGCAAACTCCCAGCCCCTCTCGCGCCCTCCGGCCCGCGGCCCACGGTCGAGACGATTCTGAATTTCAACCACTGGATTTTTGACAACATCGAGTATGAGACGCGGCCGCATGGCATGCCTCACACGCCGGAAGAGACATTGAAAAAAGCCAGCGGATCCTGCCGGGACTTTGCCGCCCTTCTCACGGAAAGCCTCCGCCAGAACGGTGTGGCCGCGCGCCTCGTCAGCGGTTTTGTCTGGGAAGGCGATAAGCCCGAGTCCGAAAAACGCGCCTCCAGCGCCATGCACCTCTGGGTCGAAGCCTGCCTGCCGGGGGCGGGTTGGATCGGCATGGATCCGACCAACGGCGTGCTCACCGACCACCACTTCGTCGCCACGGCAGTGGGACGCCGCCATGACGATGTGGCGCCGATCAGCGGCGTTTATTACAGCGGCACACCCTGCGCCAGCAGCCTTGCCACAAGTATCTCGGTGGAGAAAATCGCGTGAGGACTTCGCCCACCCTTTTCCGCACAATATCGGGAAACCAGCCAAGCCTCCCACTCGTAAACTAAAGAGCAGGCAAATTCACATGGGCCGACCATTCGCTCAAACATCATGAAATTTTTTGAAGGCTGCACGGCACTGATAACAGGAGCATCCTCCGGACTGGGGGCGGAATTCGCGCGTCAACTCGCCCCGCTCGCCTCTTGTCTTGTTCTGGTGGCCCGGCGCAAAGACCGTTTGGAAGAACTTGCTTCGACGCTTCGTTCGATTCACCCCCAGCTCGATATCCGCGTCTTCGAGGCTGATCTGACCCGCTCCGACCGACGCCATGCGCTGGCCGATTGGCTCGCCAATGAAAAGCTCGATGTCAATTTCCTCATCAACAACGCAGGCCTCGGCGATCACGGGCATTTCGAGTCCAGCAACTGGGCACGCGTGCAGGAGATGATTGATCTCAACATCAGCGCGCTCACCCATTTGACCCATCTGCTTATTGGACGAATGCTCGTCCGCGGCCGGGCGGCCATCTTGAATGTCAGCAGCGTGGCGGGTTTTTTTCCTCTGCCGAATATGGCGGTTTACGCAGCCACAAAAGCGTATGTCACCAGTCTCTCGGAAGCACTCGCGATCGAGTTGCGTCCGAAGGGCATCACCGTGACAGCGCTGTGCCCCGGGCCGGTGCCGACCGAGTTTTTTGATATCGCCACACGACCGGGCGAGGAGGATCAGGCCTCCCATTTTGAAACCTTTCCCGCCTTTGTGGTCTCCGCAGCCGAAGCCGTGCGCGAGGGCCTCCGCGCCGTGGCCAACGACCGCGCCCGCGTTGTCCCGGGTCCACTGCTCGCAGCGACCGTTGCCGTCGCACTTGTCATCCCCTTTTGTATCGTCCGCCGCATCCTAACCGCGAAAGCCGCATCTTTTTAGAAAATCCGTCCGATGCCTACATCCACCACGAGCCACTCCGAGTCCCTCTCCTTCGCTGAGGCATTCGAACTGATCAATCCACACCTCTACACGGTTGAGGAGCGCATCCGCGCCCAGGCCAAATCTTTCGATCCCGCCGTGGAGGGTTATGTATCCTACATCTGCGGCGCGGGCGGCAAACGCCTGCGACCCGCTCTGGCCCTTCTCTCCGCCGGGGCCACGGGAAAAATCACCCCCGGCCATGTGGATCTCGCGGTCATTTTGGAACTCATTCACATCGCGACCTTGGTGCACGATGACATCATCGACGGAGCGGAACTCCGCCGCGACCAGCCCTCGGCCAACGCCAAATGGGGCAACTCCATCAGCGTCCTCCTCGGCGATGTGCTCTTCGCCCATGCTCTCAAGCTTTCCACAAATTTCAGCAACAGCGACATCTGCCGCCGCATCGCGGACGCCGCTTCCGAGGTTTGTTCCGGCGAGATCATCCAGACCCAGCGCCGCTTCGACCTCAAGCTGACCACGGCCGACTACTACCGCATTATCGAAATGAAGACGGCTGCCCTCTTCACCGCAGCCTGCGAGCTGGGGGCATTCATCAGCGAGGCCAGCCCCGCTGTGATCGGATCCTTCAAAACCTTCGGCACCAAACTCGGCGTGGCCTACCAGATTTACGATGACATCTTGGATTTCGCCGGCAATGAGGAGGAGACCGGCAAAACACTCGGCACCGATCTCCAAAAAGGAAAATTCACCCTCCCCGTCCTGCTGATGCTCCAATCTGGAAAAGATGTCAGCGCCCTGCGCGACATGCTGCTCAATGATGAACCCGGCAGCACAGCCGCCCTCGCTGCCATTCTTCAAGAAGCGGGAACGATCGAGAATGCGAAGGCGATAGCCAACAGACTCATCGCCGAAGCCGTTGAACAACTCGACGGAGTTCAGGATAACCGCTATGCACGCGGCCTGCGCGCGATTCCCGAGCACTTGCACAGCCTCCTCAAGGAACTGTGACAATCTGATCCGCAATCTCCTCGGCTGGATAAGTCCAGATCTCGGAGAGCGTGGGATGGTAATGTGGGACAGCCGCAAACTCCCGCGCCGTGGCGCGGTAGAGCATGGCCATGACGACTTCGTGGATGAGTTCGGACGCCTCCGGACCCACGACTGCGCCTCCAAGAATCTCGCCGGTTTCGCGTGATGCCGTGAGTTTCACAAACCCGTGAGTCTCACCCATGAGCAGGGATTTTCCATGGTCGTTGAAGGGATATGTCGCTGTGAGAAAAGGAATCCCCGCCGCCTCCAACTCCGCCTCGGTGGCACCGACGCTGGCAAATTGAGGATCTGAGAAGACGGCGAAAAGTTTCAGCCGGTAGTCCATAGCGGGAGATTTGCCTGAATGACGGCCTAAGTAGATGGCCGCATTGGTCGCAGCGATCTCACCCTGCTGAATAGCGATATGGACGACTTCGAGCCCGCCGCACACATCGCCTGCCGCAAAAATGTGAGGGACTGATGCGACTTGCGTGGCACCGACTTTGATGCGCCCGCCATCCGTCGCTAGGCCGAGCGCTTCCAGTCCGCGCAGCGCCGGCGTGCGTCCGAGAGCGTTGAGGACGAGCTGCGCATGAAGCGTGTTGGTGGCGCCGTCTTTTTCGAAAATGACACGCATGCCATCGCCTTCTCTTTCGACGCGCAAAAGTTTCGTCCCCGTGTGGATCGTGATTCCATCCGCCCTCAATCCTTCTTCCAAAGCGGCCGCCGCATCGGGATCGCTGCCACGCAGAATCTGCGTGCTGCGTTGAATGATGGTGACCTCACACCCGAAAGCCCGGCAGTAGGAGGCCATCTCCAGCGCTACCGGTCCCGCACCGAGCACGATGATCGACTTCGGAATTTCCTCCAGATCGAGGATATCATCACTCGTGAGGCAACCCGCCTCTGCCAATCCCGGCACAGGCGGCGTCGATATCTCAGAGCCGGTTGCGATGAGAAAGGATTTACCCCGAAGAGTTGTTGAGGACCCGTCTGCCGACACAATGCGGACTTCGTTCGCATTCAAAAACTCTGCACGGCCGCGAAAAAAATCGAACCTGCCGGATTCCAGCTGTCCCTTGCGGTAGTCGGCGAACTCCGCGATGAGGCGGCGTTTCCGGGCAATGATCGCCGAGGCATCGAAGCGGGGATTGTCACACGCCAAGCCAAACTCTTCGGCGCGCATCAGAACACGGAAGCGCCGCGCGGATTCGAGCAGCGACTTGCTCGGCATGCAGCCGCGAAGAATGCAAAGCCCGCCAACTTCGCGACCACCTTCGACCACGGCGACTCGGAGTCCGAGTGATGCCGCCGTTCTCGCGCCGGCATACCCTGCGCTGCCTCCTCCGATGACGACGAAATCGTATTCCATAATGCTTCTCCGCGCCTTCGCGGGCCGGCCTACATTCTTGGAATCGTGATGCCGCGCTGCCCCATATATTTCCCGGCGCGGTCGGCGTAGCTCGTCTCGCAAGTCTCCTTGGACTCGAAAAACACAACCTGCGCCAGCCCCTCGTTCGCATAGATACGGGCAGGCAGCGGCGTGGTGTTTGAAATCTCCAGCGTCACATGCCCCTCCCACCGGCTCGAAGGGCGTGACATTTACAATGATGCCGCAGCGCGCGTAGGTGGATTTGCCGACGCAAATGGTAAGCACCTCGCGCGGGATGCGGAAGTATTCCACACTGCGGGCGAGGGCGAAGGAATTTGGCGGCACGACGCACACATCGGTTTTCATGTCCACAAAGGAGCGGTCATCGAAGGCCTTCGGGTCCACCACGCTTCCAAAAACATTTGTGAAAACCTTGAACTCGTTCGAGACGCGGAGGTCGTAGCCGTAGCTCGAAAGCCCGTAGCTGATGACCCGCTCGCCGGACTCGGTCTTCTTGATCTGACCGTCCACAAAGGGCTCGATCATGCCGCGTTCAACCGCCATGCGGCGGATCCATTTGTCGGAGCAGACTGACATTACATCGAGAGGCCGGGAATTTTCATTCCGCCCGTAAGTTTGCCCATTTCATCGCTGCCCAGTTTTTTTGCATCCTCAAGCGCCTGCTTTACAGCTGTGAGGACGAGGTCTTCGAGCATCTCGACATCATTCGGATCCACGACCTGCGGGTCGATTTTGATGGCTGTGACATCACCTGTTCCCGTGGCCGTGACCTTCACCTTGCCGCCGCCGGTGGTGGCCTCGATTGTGCGGCTGGCCAATGCGACCTGCGCTTCCGCCATGCGTTCCTGCATGCGCTGCGCTTCCTTCATCATTTTTGCGATATTCATGTTTTTTGAGTTTGTAGAGTGCCCTTGAAAATTTCGAGGGCTTTTTCGATCAGCGGGTCATTGAGAAATTCCTCCATCGGATCCACCGCCGGCGCTTCGACCACGGGCTCGATCACCTTGGGCGCTTCGCGTTCCGGTTCAGGCTCCGGCTCGGGAGCTGCCGCTTGCAAGGCCTCGTCGAATTCAAAAACGATCTTCGTCGGCTGACCAAAATCTTGGAGCAGGCGGGCTTCGATGTCCTTGATGCCCTTCTCCATGAACATCGAACTGCCGGCTTCTTGCAGAGCGGCTGGGAAACGAACGATCAGGCGGCCACCTTCGAGGCGGTCGAAAACACCCTCGCGGAACCAGCCAAAACGGATCACCGAGTTTTTAGAAAACTCCGCCGCGATACGCTCCCAACAAAGGGCAGCATCCACCGGAGCAGCGGGTTCGGGATCTGCCGCAGGTGCGGCTTTTGGCACGACAGGCGGAGGGGTTCGCACAACAGCCGGAGCCGGCTTCGGAGCTTCCATCTCCAACACAGGCTGCGGCTCAACTGGCGCGCTCACGACAGGTGCTGCGGGAGCGGGCTCTGGCGCTGGGCTCGGTGTCAAAACCGGTGCTGGAGCAGGCGGAGGCGTGGCCGCTATTGGAACAACCCTCGCGAGACGCTCCGGACGCGGCGCGGGCGCTTCGCCATTGCAGAGGCCGGTGAGTGTTTCAATGACATCCGTGAGGCTGGTCTCATCCAAAAGGTGGAGGGCTTTGATGACGGCGACATCGAGTTGGAGTTTCTTGTCGGCGACCCACTTCATGGCGGATTCCGCCGCGCTGAAATGATCCACCAGATCCAAGAGCTTGCCTTGCGGGATCGCGCACTCGCCGCCCGTAGCCTGGCTGACCAACAGGTCGCGCAAATGCGACACAAGCTCAGCGGTGAGACGGGAGAGGTCTTTGCCGAGGCTGGACTGCGCTGCCACCGTGTCGAGTGCCGCGCCGGCATTTCCTGCAAACAAACTGTCCGCGAGGCTCACCACGACTTCATGCGGGGTGAAGCCGAAGACATCCATGACATCACTCGCCCGAATGTGCTCGCCGCAGAAGGCGACCATCTGGTCGAGCATGCTCTCGGCATCGCGCAAACCGCCCTCCGCTCCGCGCGCGATGGCATCCGCCGCCTCGCCGTCGAGTTGGATTTTCTCGTTCTCCGCGATGAAGAGGAGGTGCTTTTTGATCAGATGCGCGGGAATCCGCCGCAGGTCGAAACGCTGGCAGCGGCTGGTAATGGTCGCGGGAACTTTTTGCGCCTCGGTGGTTGCGAAAATGAATTTCACATGCGGCGGCGGCTCCTCGAGCGTTTTGAGCAGGGCGTTGAATGCCCCCGTGCTAAGCATGTGCACCTCGTCGATGAGGTAGATTTTGAATTTCCCGCGCGCGGGCGCATAGGCAGCGCTGTCCCGCAGGTCGCGGATGTTTTCCACGCCGTTGTTGCTGGCGCCGTCAATCTCGATGACATCGAGGCTGCGCCCTTCGGCGATTTCCAGACAGGCCGGGCACTTGCCGCAAGGCTCCGAGGTCGGGCCGGCTTCGCAGTTCAAAGCCTTCGCCAAAATGCGAGCGGTGGAGGTCTTGCCGATTCCGCGCGGACCCACAAAAAGATAGGCCTGCGCAAGCCGACTGGAGTTCACCGCATTCTGAAGCGTGCGTGTGATGTGCTCCTGCCCGACGACTTCGGCGAATGTTTGCGGACGATACTTGCGGGCGAAAACTCGGTAACTCACGCGGGGACATTAAGCCCGCCCTTCCGCGTCATCCAGCAAGATTTGAAAAGCCGCGCGCGGTTTTGTGCGACATTCCCAAAAACAAAATGGAAGAAGCCTTCCGACTTCTTCCATTTTGGTTAAGACCTGTCCTGGGACAGGAATGTTATTTTTTCTTGGCCACTGCTTTTTTGGCAGCGGGCTTTTTAGCTGGGGCCTTTGCGGCTGGAGCTTTCTTAGCTGGAGCCTTCTTAGCTGGTGCTTTTTTGACAGGCGCTTTTTTGGCGACTGGCTTCTTGGCAACGGCTTTCTTAGCTGCTGGCTTGGCAGCGGCTGCTTTTTTGGCGACTGGCTTCTTGGCAACTGGCTTTTTAGCAGCGGGTTTTTTAGCGGCAGGTTTCTTTGCTACTGGCATTTAATATCCCCCCTTTCTCTCCGCATATGCGGGAAATTTTTTGTGAACATCATGTGAATAACTCACTCGCGCTGTGAATAAGTTTCGCGCGGAGTGTCGTCAACACCTTTTTTAAAAAATTCTTTTTTTTGTGAAAATTTCTGCCGCAGGAATTTCCGACTTACTGACCGCAAAGGATTTTTTCGGCCTCTTCCAAAATGCCCGCAGTCTCCCAAAGGCGGCCGATGCCCTCATACCCACAGGCCAGAAGTCCCTCTTCGGGGCCGATAAATCGGGCGCCGCGGGCTTTCAATCGGGCGACATTTTCCTGCGTGGCCGGATGCGTCCACATCTTGCCATTCATTGCAGGCGCGATGAGAAGGGGGGCGAGGGATGCCAAGGCGATGGATGTGAGCGCGTCATCCGCGATGCCGCAGGCCAGTTTGGCGATTGTGTTCGCGGTCGCCGGAGCGATGAGAAAAAGATCGGCCGAGTCGGCCAACGCGATGTGGCCGGGATGCCAGGATTCCTTTTCGTCAAAAATTCCCGTGGTGACCGGATTGCGGGACAGTGTCTGAAAAGTGAGCGGGGCGACAAATTCCGTGGAGTGTTTTGTCATTACGACATTCACATTCCGCCCGGCCTGTGTGAGGCGGCTTGCCAGCTCGGCGGCCTTGTAGCAGGCGATGGAGCCACTCACGCCGAGGATGACATTTTTTTTGCTCATGCGAAATCCAGCTCAAGTCTGCGGCTCATGTAACGCTCGGCTCTCATGATGGCACGGAATTTTTCGATATCCTCCTCCATCGAGCTGCTGATGAGGGTGTATCGATAGTCGCGCCATTTTTGCATTTCACCGGATGCGTTGTGGAGGCGAGTGGCCACCTGCTCCTCGCTCTCGGTGCCGCGCTTGCGAAGCCGCCGCGCCAGTTCATCAAGACCTGGCGGCATGATGAAAACATCCGCAAGCGCGCTTTGTATGAAAGGATCGTTGCACGCGCGAATGCTCGCCGCGCCAAGCGTGTCCACATCGAGCAAAACATCCACCCCGGCCGAGAGGTGCTTCAGAACGGTGGATTTCAGCGTTCCGTAAAAACGGCCGTGAACCTCTGCGTGCTCGAGAAAATCTCCCGCTTCAATGTGGCGCTGGAATTCCTCTTGGCTCAAAAAAAAGTAATCCTCGCCGTGAACCTCTCCGGGCCTTGGAGAGCGGGTGGTGCAGGAAACGGAGTAAACGAAATCCTGCTTGTGGCGGAGCGAGCTGATGAGCGTTGTCTTGCCGGCTCCAGAAGGGGCGGAGATGACGAAGAGGATGCCTTTGCGGTGAATGGTGAGGTTATTCAATGTTGGCAAGTTGTTCTCGAATGCGGTCGAGCTCCGATTTCGCCTCGATGACGAGACGGGAGATTGTGGTATCTGCGGACTTCGAGCCGAGCGTATTGAACTCGCGGCCGAGTTCCTGCGTGAGAAATTCCAGTGTGCGGCCGACAGGGCCTTTGGCGTCGAGTTTTTCGCGGAATTGGGCGATGTGGCTCGCTGCGCGCTCCAGCTCTTCCGTGATGTCGCAACGCTCGGCGAAAATGGCGACCTCGGCTGCGAGACGGGGATCATCCGCCGCAAGGCTCAGTCCGGCACGTCCGATTCGCTTGTGAAGCGTTTCGCGATAAGAGGCAGTCACCTTGCCGGCAAGTGGTGTTGTTTTTTTGATGATGGCGGCCAAGCGGTCGGCGCTTTTGCCGAGGACTTTTTTCAGGGCGGCACCTTCGCTCGCACGCGTTGCCACGAGTCCATCCAGCGCGTGATCGAGCGCGGACATGACGACTTCGCTGGCATCGTCGATCTGCGAATCCGAGGCCTGCAGGACGCCCGGAGCGGATATGACATCCGACAGAGTGATGTCTCCCTCCAGACCAAGTTTTTTCTGCAATTGGCGCGCCTGTTTTACAAAGGCCATGGCGCGCTCTTCATCGAAAAAACTTTGACCTCCACCTTTGGAGCAAACGAGCGAGAGGTTCACCTGAACCCGCCCACGCGAAACGCGTTCGAGAACCCGCTCGCGCACGGCGGGCTCAAGTCTGAGAGCGCTGCGATCCGTATGCAGGACGACTTCCGCCGTCTTGCGGTTCACTGAATGGCACTCCACAACGGCCGCCCAGGTTTTAGTCCGGGCCTCGCCTCGGCCGTGTCCTGTCATGCTTGTCATGGTGCTTTTTTATCCGCGCCCGCCTGCCGCTGTCGAGGGTGCTCCACAGTGCCGGATTGATTTTTTCAAGGATCGGAGGATGGTGGGAGCCTCATTATGTTTTTTGACGGACTGAAATTCTTATTCATCTGCATCGAGGTTCTCCTCATTTTCAACCTACTGATTGTCGTCCACGAATTGGGGCACTTTTTAGCAGCACGCTGGCGTGGTCTAGTGGTCGAGAAGTTTGCCATCTGGTTCGGAAAGCCGATCTGGAGCAAAACCATCGGCGGTGTGGAATATCGTCTCGGCTCGATCCCCGCAGGAGGCTTTGTTGCCATTCCCCAACTCGCGCCGATGGAGGCGCTCGAGGGGGAATCCGAAAACGCCCGCGAACAGCTTCCACCGGTCAAGCCGCTCGATAAAATCATCGTTGCCGCAGCTGGCCCGCTTTTCAGCTTCGGCCTTGCTTTCGCCATGGCCTGCATTGTGTGGGTCGTCGGAAAACCCCAGAGCGAATTCGACACCACGGTCGTTGGCTATGTGAAGGATGGCGGCCCCGCAGCTGTGGCCGGACTGCGGCCTGGAGACCAAATCGTCGCGGTGGATGGCAAACCCGTGAAGCACTTCTTGAGCGGCACGGATAGCGTGAAATGGCGCATCGTGCGCAGCGAAGGGGAGACGATTCCTTTCACGGTCCTGCGCGAAGGGCAGGAAATCACGATCGATTCCAAATGGTCGAAACCCGAAACCTCCAGCTGGCGCAGACCCTCGCTGCGCGAGGTTCAGATCGGACCGCGCATCATGCCAGGCGTGGGCTTTGTCGTGAAAGGTAGCCTCGCCGACAAATCGGGATTCCAGTCCGGCGATCTGGTCACGGATATCAATGGCGTTCCTGTTTTCAATTTGAGTGAAATGGGGCCCGTCATTGACGCGAATCGCGGCAAGGATGTCGTCTTTGGAGTGGAGCGCGCCGGAGAGGATTTGAAATTGAGCATGAAATTACCAGACGCCACACCGGACGCCACACCGGTGAATTTCGGCATCGAGTGGGGCCGCTCTGTTTTGGTGCATCCCTCGCCGCTCGTGCAGGTGAAGGATGCCGCCACAAGCATCTTCCGCATGGTCGGCGCGCTGCTCTCACCGGCGTCGGATGTCAAAGCCGCTCACTTCAGCGGTCCGGTTGGCATCATGCGTCTCTACTACCAGATTTTTGAATCAGAAAACGGATGGCGAATTGCGCTGGCCTTCAGCGTTCTCATCAATGTGAACCTTGCCCTCATGAACCTGCTTCCGTTCCCAGTTCTCGATGGTGGACACATCACTCTGGCGATCATCGAAGCCATCCGCAGGAAGCCTATCAGCGTCCGGGTTCTTGAAGTGGTCCAGACCGCTTGTGCCATGCTTCTCATCGGTTTCATGCTCTATCTCACATTCTACGATGTGGGCGACATCGTGGCCTCGAAGGCTCCTGTCGCCGAGCAGACAAAGTAAAAATGGCGCTGGTGTTCCGAAGCTATCCAGGTCGGCGTCCCAGCCGGGAGGTCAAAACCGGCCGCACCGCCATCGGGGGGCAAAATCCCGTCCGCGTCCAGTCGATGCTGACGAGTGATACGATGGATACCGCCGCTTGCGTGAAGGAGACGCTCGGCCTGGCGCAAGCCGGCTGCGAAATCGTCCGCATCACTGCGCCGACCGTGAAGGATGCCCGCAACCTTGAAGCCATCAGGGATGCGCTCCATGCGGCAGGCTGCGATGTGCCGCTCGTTGCGGATATTCATTTCAAGCCCGAAGCCGCCTTGGAGGCCGCCAAGTGGGTGGACAAGGTTCGCATCAATCCCGGCAATTTCGCCGACTCGAAAAAATTCAATATCCGCGAATACACGGACACCGAATACGCGGCCGAAATCTCACGCATCCGCGAGCGCTTCGCCCCGCTGGTGGCGCTCTGCAAAAATCGCGGCATCTCGATGCGGATCGGCACGAACCACGGCAGCTTGAGCGATCGCATCATGAACCGCTTCGGCGATACGCCGCTCGGCATGGTCGAAAGCGCGCTGGAGTTCGCCCGCATCGCCCGCGAACTCGACTACCACGATTTTGTTTTCTCGATGAAGGCGTCGAATCCCAAGGTCATGATTCAAGCCTACCGCCTGCTTGTCTCGCGCCTCGACGAACTCGATTGCACCGAAGGCGGAGGCTGGAACTACCCGATTCACCTCGGCGTTACCGAGGCAGGGGATGGCGAGGACGGTCGCATCAAGAGTGCCATCGGCATCGGCAGCCTGCTCGCCGACGGCATCGGCGACACAATCCGCGTTTCTCTCACGGAGGATTCTGAACACGAAATTCCCGTGGCTCAGGCCTTGGAAAAAATCGCCGCCAATCGCAAACCGATGTCAGCACTTCCAGCCTGGCCGTTCGATCCTTTTTCCTACACCCGCCGTGCGAGCTCAGTGTTGCAAGTCGGGGAATATCAAATCGGCGGCACGGAACTCGTGCGCGTGGCAGTGGCACAGGCTGCCTACAACAAGGTCGCTCACAAAATCGCAAGCCTCGGCGACTACAAACCCGAGCTGATCGTCGAGAATTGCGGCCTCGTCGAAATCGACCCGCGCGATGCGATCGCCATCGCCCGGGTGAACAAATCCGACGCTCCTGTTTTCGTAACGATTCCCGACTCGTGCGATTTACCGGTCATCGGCGCCTATCGCCTCTTGGCCTCACAACTCAACGCCAAACACTCCATCCTCCTCAAGGACACCTTCGCACCCGCCGCTTCCAGCGATTTCGTCCACAACCTCCTGAACGCCGCCACTAACATCGGCTCCCTGCTCTGCGACGGCATCGGCGACGCGGTTCTCGTCCAAGGCGAAGAAGCCCCCGGCCAATCCCTCCGCATCGCCTACAATATTCTCCAGGCCGCAGGCGTCCGCATTTTCAAAACCGACTATGTCGCCTGCCCAAGCTGCGGCCGCACCCTGTTCAATCTCCAGGAAACCACCGCCTGCATCAAAGCCGCCACCAGCCACCTCAAAGGCGTAAAAATCGCCATCATGGGCTGCATCGTGAACGGCCCCGGCGAAATGGCCGACGCCGACTTCGGCTATGTCGGCGGCGCCCCCGGCAAAGTGAACCTCTATGTCGGCAAGACACCCGTAAAATTCAACATCCCCCAAGCCGAAGCCGTCGACCGCCTCGTGGACCTCATCCGCGAACACGGCCGCTGGGTTGAGCCGGCAAGAATTTAGCCGATCGAGGCCGAGGCAATCCGCCGAGCTTCGGAATCGGTTGCCAACAAAGCCTCCAAGGTCGGATGCTCCGTGTGAGGACACTTCTCTAAAACCTCGGCCACCATTTTCCAGATTCCCGGGAAGGCTACACGGCCGGAGAGGAAAGCTTCCACTGCGACTTCGTTTGCGGCATTCAGGACGGCGGGACGCGTGCCGCCGAGTGTGCCGGCTTCAGTGGCGAGGGCGAGAGCCGGAAAATCCGAGCGACGGGGGGCTTCAAAATCCAAGCTTCCGAGGGAGGCGAAATCAAGTGGGCGGAGGGAGTTTTCGACCCTCTCGGGGCAGGTCACCGCGTATTGGATTGGCAGGCACATGTCGGAGTGGCTGAGCTGCGCGAGGATAGAGCGGTCTACGAATTCGACCATCGAATGCACGATGCTTTGGGGATGGATGACCACTTCAACGCGATCCATGCCGATGTCGAAAAGCCAGCGCGCTTCGATCATTTCGAGCGCCTTGTTGAATAAGGTGGCGGAGTCGAGCGTGATCTTGCGGCCCATGTTCCATGTGGGATGGCGCAGGGCCATTTCGGGTGTGACCTTTGGCAACTCGGCCGCCGGTGTTTTGCGGAATGGCCCTCCCGAGCAGGTGAGAATGAGCCGCCTCACGCTTTTTGCATCGCGGCCCTCGAGGCATTGAAAAATTGCACTGTGCTCGCTATCCACCGGCAACACGCGCACACCCTTCCTTCGGGCCGCCTCCATGACGATCTCGCCGGCCATGACCAAGATTTCCTTGCTCGCAACGGCGATGTCTTTTCCCGCTTCGATAGCCGCCAATGCCGGGCGCAGGCCGGCGGTTCCGACAATGGATACCAGCACCAGATCGGCTTCCGGCATGGTCGCCAGTTCCACGAGGCGGTCGATGCCATCCGGTCCGATGGATAGGGCCGTCTTTGCATCGGGAAACTCGCGGGCGGCAG
>JBIKUM010000429.1:0-4631 GCA_044347585.1 Terrimicrobiaceae bacterium | reverse complement strand
GGGCGACCTCCGCCATGCCGTTGTTGAACAACATCATCGCGCGCCCTTCAAGGAATTCGCGGAATGCAGCCTTATCCGGCTCGGTCCAATCGGCGGTGAGCTTCTCCCAATCGGAAACCCTCAGGCCACTGGAGACCTGAATCATGTTTTCCGGGCGTGGAAGGGACGCGGGGATAAAGGGCGTTTGAAGGCCAATATCCTGGGAAGACTCCGGGGTCTGCAAGTAGTTCACCTCGGTATAGGGATACAAGCCTTCGGGGTTCTCGATGGCGAGAATCCGCTTGAGGTTATCACCATCGGCCACATGGGCGATCATGTTTGCTAGTGGGGAGAGTGTGATGGCTACTTGGCGACCGCTGGGCAGCATGGGCATGGTAGTTCTCCTTGAAGTTCGATGACGGCAGCTTGCCACCAAACAAGCTCATGGGATGAGCCTATGAATGCTTTTCTATACGCCGTTCGAGAAATCGGTATCGATGGGGGAACTTGAATCGGACAGTCTCAGCTTCGCTCCGCCGCAGCAAGTGCCTTCGCGATTCCCATAAGTCCTTCCAGTGCGCCCACTGGCAAGCTGATGTCGGTTTGCCGCGGTACATCGCTTTCGTGCGGATTGATGCGGATCATCGGGCCACTGACCTGTTGCCCCAACCTGCGTACCGTGGGGATCGATGTGCCGGCGCCCAACTCGATGACCACGGGTCGCTCCACCCGACGCAACCACTGCCGCAACGCGGCGTTCTGAATCCGTTCGCGGAACTCCAGCCAGCCGGCATCGCCGAACATCAGGATGTTCGGCCGTGCCAGGCGGCCGCAATGCGGGCAAGTAGGCCGAGCGCTGGTCAGCACGCACTGCTCGTCATCGACAACGGGCTCGAAGCGTTGCGCCGGCCAAATATCACCGGCACAACCATTCAGACATTGCAGGTAATGGATCGAGCCATGTGCCTCGCAAATCTCCGAATCGCGGAATCCGGCTTTCTGAAACTGACCATCCACATTGCTGGTGAACACAAATGCGCCATGTGGCATCGTGTCCGCCAGTTCCAGCAAGATGCGGTAGCCATCATGCGGCAGCGTGCGACGGTACAGATTCAGGCGATGTCCGTAGAAGCCCCATGCCAGACGCGGATGGCTTCGGAAGGACTCCGGCGAAGCAATCTCCTGAAAATGGATGCCGGCCTTTGCCAGGGCAGGATATGCTTTCCAGAAACCCTCGGCGCCACGAAAATCAGGAAGCCCAGAATCGACACCCATACCCGCCCCGGCAGTGATCAGAATGCCATCGGCGTTGTCGATGCAGTGAGCGGCCTGCTGCAAGGCGCGGTGGTTGTCTTCTGAGAATGTCATCCAGTGGCCCTGATCTAAGACTCAGAATAATTTTCGGACGCGATGCTGTTGATTTCTTGGCTTACCGGCTTTTTGGCCGCCTCTCGATGCTGCCGAGCAATCTCGCCGTAATGATCGGCCTCGGTTTTCATATTTTGCTTTTCGTAAATGAGGGCGAGAAATCTTGCAGAAAATGCCGCAAAGCTATGAGCCGTATTCAGATGCGCTAATCGACGCTTTTCGGCATTGGCTAGAGCATGTAGCAGTTGCTCTTCGGCCTTAGGGAGCATGCCAGCGTCCAGATACGCTTTTCCAAGGTAAAGCGCTAGCGCCACGACTTCTATATGGTCTTCGCCAAGATGCTGCCGTCCGACTCGGATCGCCTCAAGGAAGGTGGCTATCGCTGCATCGGGGTTGTTTTGCTTCTGTCGAAGGCGCCCGAATCCTCCCAGCGTTGTGACCAGACCGGCGTAGTCAGCTGGAAAATGTTTCTGCCGAAGTTCCATCGAGCGCGTAAGCAATTGTTCTGCTTCGGCCATGTCGCTGGTTCTTACACTCAGGTTCTCTATTGAGAGCAGCAACCGTGGATCATCAACGCCAAAGTAGCGTTCTGCCAACACTAAAGCGCCGTAACAGGACAATT
This sequence comes from Terrimicrobiaceae bacterium, assembly GCA_044347585.1. Taxonomy (GTDB): domain Bacteria; phylum Verrucomicrobiota; class Verrucomicrobiia; order Chthoniobacterales; family Terrimicrobiaceae; genus UBA967. The sequence continues at coordinate 2,662 of JBIKUM010000429.1, read as the reverse complement.
CGGCCTTCTGCTCTGGCAAATCGAAGTTTTCGCACGCTTCGATGTCCCTTGCCCATTTGTCATCTACCACTTGCTCCATAGCCTGATGGAACCACTGTTTGCAGGCCGACAGATCTTCAATCGACTCACGTGGGTATATGTATGGTGCGCCGCTGCTCGTAGCAACGTAGACAAGATGCCCATCCTCCCGCCAGCAACTGGGCCGTCCGTTGTCGGAAGCGAACTTCCAGAGCCACTGCGGATCAGCAGGAGCGAATTTCAGTTGGCAAGGTTTCTGAGTTGCATCGTAAAGAATGATCTCCCGCTCCGATGTACGAATACATTGGTTATCTGCCCATGCCGGAATGGCGAACGCCGCGAGGGCTACCAGAAGGATCGAGCGGAGATTGGTAGACTTCAAAACGTTAGTCGCTTGAAAAATATGCACACGCAACCTTGCGAGGCTGACCTTGAAATCATCTACGTACGGAGCGGCTGGTATGGATTCGCCGCGAGCATCGAGTGGACCGTTGTCGAACGCCCTGATCATCTTTGTATTGATCTCCATTTCCATTCTTCCCATTCACGCATTCCTGCCCATGATGCCAAGGGCGAGGCTCACCAGGTGAGCTACATGTCGCGATGTCTTTTCGAACAGATACCTTCTGTTGGTGAACGTTGTCCGAATCAGCCGCCATTCCAAAACCCGGTTTCATACAACGCGTCGCTGATTCCTTCCATCGCATCCAGCGCACCCGCTGCGAGGGAGACACCTTGACAGCGGCGTGGGCGGGTGGGCGCGCGCGGGTTGATCCGAATCAGCGGCGCAAACCGTGCCTGATCCTCGCTGAACAGACGCACTGATGGAATATCAACTCCGGCACCGAGTTCGATGATCACCGGATTTCTGGTAGTGGCGCGCCACCGGGTAAACCGCTTGGCCTGCTCCCGCGCGGGCTGGTCGAACCAGCCCCAGTCGTGGAACATCATGATGTTCGGGCGCGCCAACCGGTTGCAGTCCGGACAGCGCGGGAGCGGTGAAGTCATGCGGCAGGCTATCTCGTCAATAATCGGATCAAAACTGGCGGCCCATGTGACGTGAGAACACGTTGCGAAGCACTGAAGATGGTGGATCGATCCGTGGCATTCGTACATCTGTTCTTCGGCAAAGCCAGCTTTCTGGAACTGGCCGTCGACGTTGCTGGTGAAGACAAACGCGCCGTGCTGCAAGCGGTCAGCGATATTTCGCAGAATCTGAAAGCTGCGGTTGGGAATGGTGCGCCGATAAAGTGCCAACCGATGTCCGTAGAATCCCCACGCCAACTCAGGTGTGTCTCGAAAGGCATCCGGACAGGCTATTTCCGAAAAGGGAATATTCGCCCGAGCTAGCGCCGGATAGATTTTCCAGAACCCGCCTGGGCCGCGAAAGTCAGGCAGGCCGGAATCCACTCCCATGCCGGCGCCAGCGGTAATCAGGAGGCCGTCAGCCTGGCCGATTAGGTCGGCACAGTGCTTGTAGTGGTCGGAACTCATGGCTTCTACTGATCGTCGAGCGTTCTTCGTGGTCCCGCAAGATATTGGCAGAATAGAAAGAAGCCGCCGTAGATTACTGCACCCATGACAATCATCATGAGGACTGTGCCCGGTTCAGTGATCGCGAGACCAACGATGATTGCGATCTGGATCGCAATATAGGCTAGGGCAAGCTTCATGGGATCACTCGATAATGTCGATCAGCCAGCGCTAATAGTCATCCCAATTCGTGGTTCGATAGGCGGCAACTCTTGCACGCCCGATTAACTCCTCTAAAACGAACAGCGTATAGGCTGCGACGAAATTCGAGTCTGAAATGTCATCCCGTCTTGGATTGGCTGCGCGCCATTCACTGCATAGCAATGATCTGGTTTCGGCTGGAATTCTTGATACGGCGCGCTCGATCGGATCCAAGAAGTCGCCTTGAGCCACATAGTAGGACTGATACCCCAAGTCCCATATCTCTCGCTTTAACTGCCACCAGGAAGCCCTGTTGTAGCGAACAACACCTTTGATCAGCGGTCCAAGAATTTGCCGCTCAACCTTCGTCAAGCCAACAGAACGCGATCTGCGTCTCCGGTGCACTTTATTCGGTGTAGTCAAATGGCCGGCGTTTGCAGCTGTTTCAAGTAATTCGAGAAGAATGGCGGCCGCACTTGCTGCGCTTGGCGCCAGGGTGAGGTCGTCGGCATGAATGCAGACCTCGTCATCTGATGTTTCAGGATGTTCCGGGCTGTTGATGACCGCCATCACAAAGGCAGGGTTCCAGCCGGTCATGTCCGCTATCAGTCCGCCGACCAGATCTTCGGTCTCCCAATACGACGGGGGCGCCAGACCCCCTTCATCCAGCCCCCAGTGCATCAGCGTCAGTACAAATAGATGTCCGTCGTCACCTCGCCAATCAGGGGGGAGCCAGTTTCGTGCAGCCACATTGATCGGATCTCGGTTGATCCTCTGCGCCAGTCGTCGGCATGCGTGCCTCCGGATTTCCGCTTTCACTCCAAATTTTCCGGCCAGCCCAGCTAATGGCTCAGTCAAGCCCGGTACGCCGAACTCCCTTAGTGCATCCTCTGCGGCAACCTCACCGATTACATCGTTCAGTGCCACATCCCACGGCCAAGGATTTACGCTCATCGCCTGACTCCCGGAT
>JBIKUM010000246.1:0-4651 GCA_044347585.1 Terrimicrobiaceae bacterium | reverse complement strand
ACACGGTCTCGTTGAGCGCCAGGATTTCATCGAAAGGCAAATCGCAGTAGCGCATGGCTTGGCGAAGCGTGAGCGGGATGGACGGGATTTTTTCCCAGAGCGAGGAGAGCTCGCTATCGAGGAAGATTTTCCGGTGGGCATCACCCGCCTCGGTGTTCTGGAACGAGAAGCAGCCGAGCATGTGGATGAGGGCCTCGGCGTGACGGCCTAGGCGATTGGCTTTGCATGCGAGGCCGTAGAGACGAACGAGGGACTGCTCGTTGTTTTCCGGAGCGATGGATTTTTCGATGTCGTAGGCCTCTTGGAGGCGTCCGGAGAAATTGAACGCGAGGGCGATTCGGAAAAGCTCCTCGGGAGGGAGGGGCTTTTTTTGGTCGAGCAGAATATCCGCCGACACGGAAGCGCGGATGAAGCGACCGAGGCGGTTGAAAATGTAAATGGCGGCCGAGTGGACTTCGGCAGTGGGGGCCTGCGCGAGGAGTCCCTGGATCATTTGTTCGGACTCTTTTTCGAGACCGATATCCAGGAGGGCGAAGGCTTCCTGAATGCGAGAGGCAATTTCTTCTTGGCTCATGATTTTTTGGAAAAAAGTGGTTACTGAACTCACAGCAATTCCCGAACCAACTTTTTGGCGACTTGATGGCCTCTGAAGAGATTGACCACAGAGGACACAGAGAGCCCAGAGGGGGAGAGGTTTATCGATTTTTAAACCAACGCTATTTTAAGCTCAAGGGAACGCTAAGCGGGCAAAAAGAAAATGGGTGGGAAAAATGTGCCTTTCCGGCGGTAGCTGGGGGGGCCTTTATTGCGGTTCGGTGCGTTCGACGGCGGCGTCTTCGAAGCGGGTGTATTCCTCGAGGAAGGTCAGCGGCACATCGCCAGTGGGGCCGTTTCGCTGTTTGGCGATGATGAGGGTGGCCTTGCCTGCAGCTTCTTTTTTGGCTTCCTCGTCCTCAGCGTAGTATTTATCGCGGATGAGGAGTCCGACGATGTCGGCATCCTGCTCGATGGTTCCGGATTCGCGAAGATCGCTGAGGCGGGGGCGACCGGCGCTCGAGCCAGTGCGCTGCTCGGGATTTCGGTTCAGCTGGGCGAGGACGATCACGGGGAGCTTGAGTTCCTTGGCGAGGGCTTTGATGCCATAGGAGATTTCCTGAATTTCAATCTGGCGGTTCTCTTGGGCGCGGCGGGAACCTGAGCGGAGAAGCTGAAGGTAGTCGATGACGATGAGCTGGATTTTTTCGCGGTTGTGCAGACGGCGGGCCTTGGCGCGGAGTTCCAAAATGCTCAGGCCGGGAGTGTCATCGACAAAGATTTTCGCCTTGGAGAGCTGACCGGCGATGTTGATTAGATTCGTCATTTCGCGATTGGCGATGAAGCCGTCGCGGAGCTTGGAGCCGTTCACTCTTGCCCTCGAGCAGAGAAGACGCTGCACGAGCTGCTGGGCGCCCATTTCCAGGGAAAAAACAGCGACGGGCTTGCCGGCATCGATCGCGACATGCTCGGCGATGTTCATGGCGAGCGCGGTTTTGCCCATCGAGGGACGCGCAGCGATGACGAACATCTCGCCCTCGTGCATGCCGCTCGTCATGCGGTCGAGCTCGTGGAATCCGGTCGGGAGGCCGGTAATGCCGCCGCCAGAGCGGGAGAGCTTTTCGATATTGTCGATGGCGTCGCTCACCATCTGCTTCATGGTGGGCATGGTGGATTGGAAGCGCTGCTCGCCAATCTCAAGCACGCGGGCCTCGACCTCGTCGAGGAGGATTCTTACATCGCCCTGCTCGTCGTGGGCGCGGGCGACATACTCGGTGCAGGTCGTGATGACACGGCGCAGGAGATATTTTTCGAGAATGATCTCGCGGTAGTAATCGGCATTCGCCGCCGTCGGGACGAAAGTAAAAAGCTCGGTGATGGCGACCGCTCCACCGACCTCGTCGAGCATCCGCCGGTCCTCGAGCGTCTGGGTGAGCGCGATGAGGTCGATCGGCTTCCCGCCATTTCGCATTTCGACCAAGAGCTCGAAAATTTTCTGGTGGGCTGGCAGATGGAAATGCCGTGCCTCCATCTGCGCCATCGTATCATCCAACGCCGTGGCGGAGTGCAGAATCGAGCCCAGGAGCCCTTTCTCGGCATCGAGACTCTGCGGCAGCGGGCGACGGGCGTCTGGAAGATAGGCTGCTCCTCGCTGTTGATAATCTGGTTTCTTTTTCCTGCGTCCCTTGCCTGCGGCATCACCGTTTGGAACTGGTGCACTGGCGTTTTGTTCAGGAGCGGAAGACATGGTCGATCAGAAAAAATTACGGAGCTTGGGGAAAAGAATGAGGCCGGACGGAAAGATAACTTCCACGCACGGCCTCATGGTGAATTTGAAATGAATACGAGGGGCTGAAAATCAGGCCTCGGTGGTGACTTTGCGGCGGTATTTCTTTTCAGGAGCCGCCTCGGTGGATTCCTCGACTGCAGGAGCGTTCACCTTCACCTCGATCTTGAGGTTGGCCGTGACATCGGGGTGGAGCTTAACCGCAACAGTGTGGTCACCGCTTTCCTTGATGGCCTTTTCAAGAACGACAGCGTGCTTGGGAAGGTCTTCGAGTTTGAGATCAGCAGCGATGCGATCGTGGATGTCCTTGGCAGTAACGGAACCGAAGGCTTTGCCTGTGGTGCCGGCATCCAGCGTGAAGCTGATCGAAAGCTTGTTGATCTTGGAGGCGATTTCCTCGGCAGCGGTCACCTCGCGGGCCTCACGCTCGGCGCGCTTGGCTTTGAGATGGTTGATCTGACGGAGGGAACCGGCAGTGATCTCAAGGGCCTTGCCTTGAGGGTAAAGAAAGTTGCGGGCGAAGCCACGGCGGACTTTGACGATGTCGGCCTCTGCGCCGAGCTTGGGAATATTTGCGGTAAGAATGACTTCTGTGAATGCCATAGGATCAATTTTGTGAACGGAGGGGAGAAACTATCGGGTGAGGCAAGGATGTCAAGAAACCGAAGGCTTTATTTTTAGCGCCCTCGATTCCAAGCGGGTGGCCAGTTCCTCCGCCTGCGCCTGAAGCATCCGCAGGGAACCGTCATTCCAAATCACAAAATCCGACTGAGCGATTTTTTGCGCGTTGCCCCACTGCGAGGCCACGATTTGCTCCACCTGGGCCAGTGTCAGACCTCTCGACATGGCGCGCCGGGTCTGAATTTCCAGGGAGCAGGCGACTGTAACTACGAGATCAAAACCGGACGAGGCGGCGGTTTCGAAAAGGAGTGGAATGTCCACAAGCAGGTCGCACCCCTCTGCTCGAGCATGCTCAGCCAGAGCCTCCCTCCGGGCGCGAACGAGGGGATGGAGAATCGCTTCAAGTCGGGCTTTGGCTGCAGGGTCTGAAAAAACAAGGGCCCGAATGGCGGCACGGTCCGGCGTTCCATCTGCTCGATACGCAGTGGGGAGGATGTCGCGAATCACGGCTTCGCGCACAGTGGGGTCGGAATCGAGGAGTTCCCGGGCACAGGCGTCTGAGTCGAAAATGCTCGCTCCCCGGATTTCAGCCAAGGCGCGGCTGAAAGTTGATTTGCCCGAGGCTATGCCGCCGGTGATGCCGATTATTGCCATAGAGTTTGGGACTTTGATCTCCTCATATCACTCAGCGCATCGCCAACCACGCTGGGGTTTCGTATTTGCTGGAAGCAAGTTTATCGATGGATGCCTGAAGTGCGGCGGCTTTTTCAAAGCGGGAAACTTCCGCAGAAAGCGAGTTGGCGAGTTCAAGCGGAACGGCGCCCGGGAGGTGAAGCGAACCTTGATAGAGAACACCGGCTTTCGAGCGCCGGAGGGCTCCACCACAGATTTTCGAGGCACCGGCGATGATGTCAAAAGCAACGGGGCTCTCAAAACAAACAGGCCCGCATCGGCATTCCTCGGGGAGCACCAAACGCGCATCCGGGAGTGTCTTTTGAATCGCCGAAAGCAGACCCTCATGAATCGCACTGTAAATGTCACGCGAACTGCCGGATGCCGCCGCCTCGGAAGCGGGAATGACAAGCGCCAGCGTGACATCGCTGCCATGAAAAACCATTCCCCCGCCACTCCATCGACGCATGACGGGCAACCTGTGCGCCAAAGGCTCAACCGCCGCAAGCCTCTGTGCGTATCCAAATGTCACCGCAGGCGCAGTCCAGCGATAGACTCGCAAAACCGGCATCTCGCAGGCATGCAACAGCGCCTCGTCACACGCCATCTGCCTCGCAGGTGTGCGCGGCGAGGAATCCTCCCAGAGCTGAAGACGGCTGAGTATTTTTGGCATTGGGCCTGTTTTGAAAAAATGAAACGCGCCTTCTACTTGTCGGCGACGGGCTCCAGGTTTAGGCTCCGCGTCCATGGCAAAGCAAGCACTCGGCAAGGGCCTCGGCGCACTCATCAACAAGCGCGTGGCCAGTCCGGCTCCAATTGAAGAACACGGCGAGAGAATCCAAAGGCTCCCGCTTGCAAGCATCTCCCCCAGCCCGCTGCAACCGCGCTTGGATTTTTCCTCGGATCAATTGCACGAACTCGTTGAGAGCATCCGGGAGCGCGGCATCATCCAGCCCCTCATCGTCCGTCAGGCGAATGGAGTCTATGAACTCATCGCTGGCGAGCGACGCTGGCGGGCTGCCAAAGAGGTGGGCCTTG
>JBIKUM010000504.1:0-4658 GCA_044347585.1 Terrimicrobiaceae bacterium | reverse complement strand
CTCTGGCGAGAGGATAGAAAGTAGCGCAGTGTTGCGCCTGCGCCGAACCTTCAGGTGGGCTAAGGCTGGACACAGTAGCATCATCCCCTAAGTGCGACAGCGCCAAATTGGAAATATCAACTTCGCTGGCCATGCAACGCTACTTTCAAAAAATAAGGGCGGCGGCTTGCACCACCGCCCTTTAGGGTTTTTCAACAGGCTTAGGTCTTAGAAAAGTCCCTGCCCATCATGGTTTACAAACCAAGAACTTACTTCGTCTTCGGGCACCTCGAAGATGTCACCTTCTTCACGAAGTTGCTCGCCGTAGTAGCCCGCCGTCAAAGCGACAACCCGCTTTTTAGGGGATTGTTCCCGCGCCATTTTTGCCACCACAGGATTGGTGGCATAGATGCCCGTAGTCGGGGCGGGAGGGGAGGTGTTGACCCCCGCTAAAGCTAGCGCTTCGTTTAGCGCCTGCGCTTTAGCGGCGGCTACCGCTGCCGTGATGCGTGCTTCCACGTCTAGCACGTCTTCTGGGGTCAGCTGTTCCAACTCCGTAGCGGTTTGGGAATGTTTAGCCATAACATTGTTACCTTTCTAAGACCAGAGATTAAAGAACTACAAACCCAGAGGCACCAAATTGGTACACTTGAGGGTCTTTAACAATAAAGGCATCAAACGCTCCCGCAGTGTACACCGCAGTAGCGACCCTGTACGCAACACGTATGTAGCGCCTGAGCACTCCGTTGGGTAGTTCTTGGCTGTAGATGGTTGTCCCCGCCGTTAGCGCAGCTAGAGCAAACGCAGGCCCGATCGCTGCATCTACCCAAGTGGAGTTATCGGCGGAGGTTTGCAGGACGGCCTGCACAGTGGGCGCGCCCGCCGAAGTGAAAGTCGTGTGGACCTTCACAATTACCGTCACATTTTGCCCAATACCTTGGTCGTGGGCGGCCAAAGTATCAAGTTGGTTGGTGGATACAGTATCGCCAATGGCGGTTACTGCTTGTGCTACAGAGAACACTTCTTGGCTGTCAATATATGCCATTTTAGTTTCCTTTCAAAGTTCTTGGATTAGACCACACGGGCTTCGGTGTTCAGGAGCTGATCGCTGGTGCGGACCGGAATCCCTTGAAACCTAACTGTTCCGTTGTTGACAGAGCCTGGCCCAACTGCGCCGAACTGGTTGATCGCGTCTTGGATGCTAAGCACGCTGTTGGACTTATCCAAAGCCGCAATCGCCAAGTATTCTTTGACTGTACGGTTGGCGTAGAACACAGCGGTGCCCATATTCATCGAAGGGATACGCGCCATCGCGCGGATCATCACTTTTATTAGCGCGGTTGCAGCGGTAGGAAGTTGGGTACCTGTTTGCGCGGCCAAATCCGTGACATTGATATTAGCGATGCGCACGACATAGCGCCAATCCCGCAATGAGATTGCACCTTTCCACTGCCAACGGTCAGCATACGCCCGGTAGCGGTTGTTGCTCGCGTCAAAAGCATCGATCACCCCCAAGTCTTCATGGGTAAGCCCAGCTTTAGACCCTTTAGGGAATATACCAGTCACGGAGTTTTTACCCCACACAATCAACCACACCGAAGTGTTGTTAGAACCAGTGCCACCGGCGTCGATAATGTTGGTGCTGTTGCCCGCGGACAAGGAAGAATAGCGGGGGGCAAAACCTGTAAAGCGTTCTGCGTTGATCGCGGAGTTACCGTACCACAAAGTTTGGCAAAACACTTGGTTCATAGCTTCCAAGAACGCTTGTGCTTCGCTTAGGCGGTATTCAGAGGTGTTGCCATTCAGATCAGCGATGTCTTTATCGATCTCTGCTCTGGTTTCCAACATGCCGCACACGTCATCGACTTGCGCCCTAACAGATTTGGAAGCAGGAACACCAGCGTAAAGCTGCCGCCAGATAGCGGTGGGCAATCCAGTGCGGATTGTGGTGCGGTGGCCGGTAGGAAGGTTGCCCTCTACAAATACCATATCCGTAAGGATTTCGTTTGTTTGGTTCAACAGTTCAACAACAGTAGAGGTTTTGCCGTCAGGGTCGATTGACTTCGCAAAGTCTAGCAGGGTGACGGCACCTGCTTTAGGGAAAAGTGCCATTTTTTAATTCCTTAAGGTGTTTTGTTGGAGGTTGTGCCGTAAAGCGTATCAGCAGCGGAAAGCCCCCCTGAAGCCCTAGAGCCGGAAAGGATAACTTTGTCGTCACTGATCTGTTTACCAACACGGTAGAAAAGCCGGATGACTTCAGGATGGTTGCCCAAACCAGAATCTTCCAACAGTTGCCCTAACTCTGGGGTTCCAAAAGTCTTCAAGGTTTTCTTTGCTGCGGCTAGGTTTGCGGCGAGGTCATCGCCACCAAACTCTTTGTCCGCGGTAGAAAGTTCGCCCCAAATACTTTTCGCTTTTGCAACGATCGCCGCTTCACCTGGACCTGCGGCTTTATCCGCGATCTTTCCCCCAAGCTCAATCAGGCGTTGCGCCTGCTCTTGGTTGAGGTTTAGCTCTTTAGCAATCGTCTTGAACTCACCCATTGTTTCAGGGTCCACTTTATGCCCTTCGGCCAACGTGAACTCCTTATACTCTGCGGGAGCACCTTGCGTTTTCTTACCTTCTTCCGTCTTCACGGCGTCAGTGTTGGAACCGTCTTCATTAGGTTGCGCACCTTCCACCGTGCCTAAGGTTTCCCCTTCGGCCACGGGTCCTGGTGCCAGCAGGGAACCACCTTCATTGGGTATTGCGGCGCTATTCTGCGATTGATCTGTCACTGGTATTCTCTTTCGTCATTAGTGCATATTTTTCAGGGCAATGCTCAACCATCTTTTTCAGATAAGTCAAACCAACCACCCTTTGTCCTTCACGGAAAAACGTTTCCGAATTGCCCGTGAAGCTAGAACGATAGATGCCTGCGGTTTCAAGAAGTCCCCACATGACGCGGCGGCCTCTTGGATCAGACATAAGCCATTTAAAATCATCGGCTTCTTGGCGTTGGGTAAGGCGTTGGCGCTCTTTACGATCGCTTTCCACTTTCTCGGTCGCCCGAATATCCGTTGGGTCGTAACTGCTCATGGGCGGAGTATAAGAAACTTTAAAATTTCTATGCCCACCACTTAAGAACCATACAGTTTATTGGCTTGTTCGGTAGAATTGGCTTGCCCCTCTGTCCCTGTGACTTCCATATCCGTGACCTGAAGTTCAACATTTTGGCAGGTTTCACCGTCTGCTTCTTGCCTTTGGCTAACACTGGTCACTGTAACCAAAATTTGCATCCGCAGTTGACTTCCTACTTCTGGCAGTTTGGCAATGCCAATTTTGGCTAGAGTATCCTCATCCAAATAAAGCGAAGTGCCGTAAGGATACTTCGAGTTGACAATTTTAGCTTCGCCTTGCTCGTCTGCAGTTTCTTCTGGGGTGTAGGCGATGTTTACCATGTTGTTTCTTTCTAGTTCTTGATGACAATAAAATCGAAAGGCCACGTAGCAGCAGGTGCAAGGTCCACGGTAACTGTGAAGCTGCCTGCTGCAGTGACTACCGCCCACTTGGTAGGCGTGCCCACCGCACGGGGTTGGATTAAGACGTGGTCAGCAACCGCAACCTGTGAGTTGGTGACGGTGACGGTTGTGGCCGCCGCCGCGATAGCCGCACGCCCCGAACCTGTGTTGGCGGTACCGTTGCCAGGGGTACCAGATATATCAGTTCCTGTCACCGATAGTTGGGTACCAGCGATGGTGTTGCGGGTTGTCGCGCCAATTGTGGTGTTGTTGATGGTGCCCCCGTTGATGGTCGCTGTGGTGATCGTTTGCGCAGCGACAACTAGTGTGGGCGCGAAAGCTGCAGACACTGGGATAAGGTATTCTTTGCCGTCCACGCCAAGAAGCCCAACTAGATTGTTGGTGCTTGGTGTATATAGCCCCGCAACGCCTTGTATAGTAAGATTCGCCATAATTCAAACTTTCTAAGTGTAACCGCTGAACGCGCCGGTCGCATCGGTAAGCGCGTTGCCCTGGTTGGTGGGTGATGTTGCTAAATTCTTAGCCGTCTTAGACGCGCTTTCGGCCATAGCGGCCTGCTGCGCCATCTTCTGTTGCTGTGCGCGCTCGTCACGCACGGCTTTAACCTTGTCCTCTGCGACAATCATTTCAGGATCAATGCCCAACATATCGGCGTATTTGTCCGCCCATTTGTCTTCATCGAATTTGTCCAAGATGTTAGGCTTCATAGAGGCGATGGCCCCTAAGTTGTTGACAAAGCGATCCACAGAATTGGTGGCGACAGAGCGTTGCGCCTGCGCCAGCATCGACACAAAATCAACATTAAGATCAACCCCTTCCAATTCCTTAGGGGGCGGGGGCAGCTGCCCTATTTCCATCATCCGTTCAAAGGTCATGGATACCAAAGGATCGAGTAGCTCGTTGTGCAGGCGTTCTAGCACGGGGCCTAGCATGAGAAGCTTCTCTTCATGCCTTTCTGCCACCTCTGTCGCGGTCATACGCGCCACGTCTTGCCCCGACAACATCAAAAACAAATCGGTGTAGAACGTCTGGTTGATCCGTTGCCTAACGTCTTGAATGTCCATCAACAGGTGCTGGAGGTTCAGCGTTGTTTCGAACATGGTGCGCACACCAGTGCTGGCGCTGGCCGAATCAATGTAGGTTATGCCACCAGGTAGG
>JBIKUM010000245.1:0-4662 GCA_044347585.1 Terrimicrobiaceae bacterium | reverse complement strand
CGAGCGCTTCAACCGCGCCGTCGCTGCCCTGCGCGGTGGCGTCTATGCCTGGTCCTCCAAGAACCCGCCCGGCGCAACTCCCCTCGATCCCGAGGTGAAACGCCGGATGGCTTCACTCGAGGAACTCTTCCATTTTCTGGAAACCAAGGTGATGAGCCCTGAGAGCGGTTTGCCAGATGCCGCCGGTTGCAAGCACGCGGATGTGGCCATGGCCGGCCTTTTCAAACTGCTCTTCGCCTATATCGACGCGGAACGCCCGTATCCCTACGCGGCCCAAGCCATCGACTCGGTGCTGGCGATGCAATCCGAGGCCGGCGACTTTGCGCCGCGTTTTGATCTGCCCACGCCCGATGGCGGCACCTATGTGATCCGCTACGCGCAGGACATGTGCATCAACTGGGACGCGCTCTGGGTCCTGCGCCAACTCGACAAGGAATTGAACGGGCAACACCGCCACGCTGACATCGCCCGCGCCGCACAGCGCCTCGCCGAATGCCTCCTGCGCGACTACCGCAAGCCCGACGGCGGCTTCGCCTTCGCTGCCGAGCATTGCCTGCTCATCCATCAGGCCGTGAAACTCAGCAAGCCATTTCCCGAGGGCGACATGGTCGGCACCTTCATGTGCCTCGAGTGCCTTCGCTATGCCGACGAATGGCGGGACGATGCCAAGTGAGCGAGTAGTTGCTCTAATGTCACATGCCTTCTTCTTGCGGTGAATGTTCCTCCCGCAATCCTATCTTCAACAATCGATCCAAGCTCATGCACACGACACCACCCACACCCATCATTCGCTATCTCGAGAACCCGAACCAACCGGGGAACGGTGTGAAGGTCGAAGGCGATTGGCGCACGCTTTCTCTCAAGGGCAGAAAGGGGCTCAACCCCACCAGCATTCACTCGCGCCTGGTGCTCCCGAAGCACAACATCAACGAGACCTGCGGCACACTCTCCATGTGGGTCGCCTCGCTGGAGGACCTGGGCTACTTCATGCCCCGCGATTGCATGGCGATCGATAATCCCGACTTCAATGTCTATGCCCTGCTGAGCGACAACCCGAATCCCGCGGGCTACGACAAGGCGAACTTCTCGCTGCATTACCGCCTGCAATGGCATGTCCAACTCTACGCGAAGTTTTACAAGGGTCAGTTCTGGCCGGATATTGTCGAGACTCCGCAGAAAGCCTATCTGGGCGTCGGGGACTTCTTCTTCCGCCGCCAGCGTTGGCATCTTTTCACGCTCGCTTGGGACTTTGAGAAAGAGCAGGCCTTCATCTATGTCAACGGCGTGCTGGCCGCACGCGAGGATGTGAACCATGCCGAGTTTCACCGCGATCCCTGTGGCGAATCTCTCTACACAGGCAACCCCGCTTTCTGCTATTCGAACATCGATTTCTATGATCGCGTGCTGACCTCCTCCGAAGTCGAGGCGCTTTACCGGGATCAGGCCACCGATTGCGACGAAGAGTATCAAAAGGAATTGCGCAAGGAACATGCAGGCATCGGCCGCGAGACCTTTTCATGGAAGCCCGATGCGAGTTGGACGCTCCGCGAGGAGCTATCGCTCACCAACGAGCGCGACCTCGATGCGTTTCATGTTCAAGGCTACACGCAGGCGCCGCAAATCACTCCCGAGGGATTGCTGGTGGAGACACCGAATCTTCCGCAGCAGGCGGCGACGCTGGAAAAACAGGTTTACCTCTGGTCGAAGAAATTTTTCGAGGGCGACCTCTATGTGACCTACGAATTCATGTCGCTCAAACAAGGTGGGCTGAGCCTGCTGATGACCCAGGCCAGCGGCATGAACCGCGAGCCCTTCATGCGCGATCATCAACCCAAGACCACCGGCAGCATGAGCACGGTCCACTCCGACGCCGTGCGCAACTACCACTGGGAATACTACCGCGAGATGAACGATGTCCGCAACGATGTGGCGACTCACGCCATGCTCAAGAACCCGTTCTGGCGCGGCATGGCCTACGGCTGCACCCAAAAACAGCTCGAGAAAAACCAATGGCACCGGCTCGAATACCTCCAGCAAGGCAGCCGCATCCTCGGCGCCATCAACGGCGAAATCGTGATCGATGCCAACGACAGCTCAAGCGCCGGTTCCGGCTCGATCCTGCTGGCAGGCCACATCGCCATCCGCTGCATGATCCGAACCAAAATGCTCTTCCGCAACCTGAAGGTGATGACCTCGAATTTCGCGGAAGTGGTTTGAGAAAAGAGAGACGCTGTCTCTTCCAAATTCAGGCAAGCTACACCCCGCGCGGCAGCGCGATCGTTTGCCAGGGTAGGGTCGGCGCGCCGCCGCTGACCCACTTGCGCGGCAACGCCGCCATTGCATCCAGTAGAAACGCTGCTTCGCAGCTGAAGTTTGGGTCATGCGAGGACGATGAGCCCGGTGTCACGCCGTAGCCGCGAAGCGCGTAGGCGGATCCCTTCAAATGATTTTGTCACGAATCGCGCTGCCGCGCGCCAGAGGGGGGCACAGTCGTCTCGGCTGTGAATGACACTGGCGTGGCATTTGCCAAAATCGTCACATTCCTCATTTTGACTCTGAGAGTGTTGTTTCCAACTCTCTCCGCCATGCCGTCTCCAAAGGCCACGATCCACCAACCTCACGACAAGCTTTTCCAGGCCGGCTTCCGCATTCCGGCCAATGCCGCAGCCTTTCTGCGCCAGCACTTGCCGCCTGCAGTAGCATCCCGTGTCGAGTGGTCAAAGCTCAAGCACCTGCCGGGCAGTTTCGTTGACTCCGGCATGTCAAAAGCCGAGAGCGACCTGCTCTTCAGCGCGCCGATTGATGGCTGCGCCGCATTCTTTTACATCCTCTTCGAACACCAGCACAACAAAGACCCCTGGATCGCGCTGCGCCTACTCCGCTACATGCTCGAGATCTGGCGCGAGTTTCTTGCCAAGAATCCCGGCGCGCTGAAATTGCCAATCATCCTGCCCGTTGTGCTCGCGCAGAACGCCACGGTATGGGAAATCCCCCCACACTTCGCCAGCCTCCTCGACCTCCCCGCTGAAAACCCCGAAAGCTTTCGCGATTTCATCCCTGACTTTGCCTTCCGGCTTATTCAGCTTGCGGAAATTCCCTTTGATCAAATCCAAGGCACGAACGCGGGGATCATGGTGCTGCGCACGCTCAAAGCCAGTCAGCTTCGGCTCCTGCTCGGGCCGGAAGTCTGGGACGAGGCGCGCCTGTCGCTGTTGCCGGACGACCTCTTCCGGGCGCTCCTGCTCTACATCCTCAACGCGGCCGACATTGACAAGGAAACCTTCCGCCATAAATTAACAGAAATTCAAGCCACCAAACTCAAGGAATCCACCATGACACTCGCCGAACAACTCCTCGAAGAAGGCATGCAGCGCGGTCAGGTTGCTGCGCAACAACATGACATCCTCGAAGCTTTGGAAATCCGCTTCCATAAAGTTCCAGATGGCCTCCGCGAGGAAGTTGAATCGATTGTAGACACTGCCAAGTTGCAATCACTGCTCCGCGCTGCAATCACCAGCTTCGACCTCGAATCCTTCGCGGCCGAACTCTGACTCCCCGCGCGGTAGCGCGATCGTTTATCAGGGTAGGGTCTGCGCGCCGCCGCTGACCCATTTGCGCGGCGTGAGCCGCCATTGCATCCAGTAGAAACGCTGCTTCGCAGCTGAAGTTTGGGACGCCAAGGGCCTGGCGATCCCTACCTTGGGTTACGGAGACGCCGCTTCGCGGCTGAAAAATGGGGCATGCGAGGACGATGAACCCGGTGTCACGCCGTAGCCGCGAAGCGCGTAGGCGGATCCCTTCAAATGATTTTGTCGCGAATCGCGCTGCCGCGCGCCAGAGGGGGGGCACAGTCGTCTCGACTGTGAAAGACACAGCCTCCGCAACCTCATCGATACCCGAACACAATCCCTCGCTCTGGGATCACATCTTCCTCGAAAGATGTTTTTTTCGGTAGGAGACCGGCGTGCCGCCTTCGAATTGTCTAAAGGTCAGTTCCATGCTCTGGAGGGTCTTGAAGCCGCTGCCGATCGCCACTTCCAGGATCGATTTGTTCGTTTCGCGCAAGAGTTCCTTCGCCCGCTCGTTGCGCTGTCGCCGGATTTCCTCGTAAACGCCGTGGCCCATTTCCTTGAGAAACAGATTTTCAAGTGTGCGTCGCGACACGGGCACCAGGCGAAGCACATCGGGCACGCCGATTTGTTCGTGAATATGCCCTCGGATAAATCTCAGGGCGCGCCCCAAGTCCGCCGGGCCGTGTGGCAGCTTATCTGACGAGGCCCGCTGGCGCAGTCCTGCCGGTGGCATCCGCTTGCGTGTGACCGGCAGTTTTTTTCCAGACATCAGTTGCTGCAACATCGCCGCCGCGTGGTATCCCACCGCCGCTGTGTCTTCATCCACGCTGCTCAAGGGAGGTTCGGCCAGTTGGCAGAGGATCTCATCGTTGTTCGCTCCCACCACCGATAGTTGGCCCGGCACGGGAATACCCAGTTCGCGGCAGGCGGCCAACACGCCAAAGGCGATGCGATCCCCTTGGCAAAAAACACCCGCCTCATTTTGGATGCCTCTCAACGCCTCCAAATAGGGCTTGGGCTGCACCCATTGACTCTGGTTTTTTGGCAAGTCGATCCAGTGCGCCACAGCGCGCGCGCCGCCGGCCTTCGC
>JBIKUM010000230.1:0-4936 GCA_044347585.1 Terrimicrobiaceae bacterium | reverse complement strand
CAAGGGTCTCGGTTTTTTCCCCTTCGGTGAAGGTGTAGGGATGCTCTTCGTAGATTTTTGAGAGGGCGCGGATGCCATGCGGCGAAAGGAATTCCGATTCATCGAACAAACGCTCGCAGATGCGCCGCAGGTGCTCGGGTGGGACAAGCGAGATGAGTTTGCGTCCATCGACATTTTCTTTGATGTGCTGAAGTTTTGCCATCAGATGCGGGCGATTTTTTTCGAACCACTGGTAGCGTTTGCGCAGGAGTGGAAACTTCAACACGGTCGCGGGATCGAAGCTTTCCACCGCGAAGAGAGGGGTGAGACCCGCAACCGAGCGGGTTCTGAGGTAGGCTGAGGAGCCGTCCGGACGCCGTAGGACATCATAGTAAAATCCATCCTCATCGTCCCATAAGGCGAGGCCGCCCGTGCCTGTCGAGTTGATGGCTGCGGCGAGGTAGATGAAATCGTTGAGGAATTTGTCGGCTATGTCCTCGTATTCCGGCTCCTCTTCGGCGAGTTCGATGGCGATTTTGAGCATGCTTAGGCAGAACTGAGCCATCCACGCCGTGCCGTCGCTCTGGGCGATGCGAGAGCCGTCCGGGAGCGGGTAGCGGCGGTCGAACACGCCGATGTTGTCGAGACCGAGGAATCCGCCCTCGAAAACATTGTCGCCCGTTTGGTCAACGCGGTTTGCCCACCAGCCGTAGTTAAGAAGGAGCTTGTTGAAGGCTTTTTTGAGATAGGCGCGGTCGCCCGTGCCTTTCTCGCCGCGTTCGATCGAATAAATCCTCCACGCCGCCCAACCGCCGATGGGCGGGTTGGCATCCGAAAGCGCCCACTCGTAGGCGGGTTGTTGCGCGCTCGGTGAGGTGTAGCGTTCGCCTTGGAGCAGCATGTTTTGGCGTTTCGCGGTGGCGGGATCGGTGACCGCGAAGGCCACGGATTGGAACATGAGATCCCACGCGCAGAAGTAGGGATATTCCCAGCAATCGGGCATCGAGATGACATCGTTCGCGTAGAGTTCCTGCCAGAAAACATTGCGTCCTTTCCAGCGCTCGGCTGGCGGCTTCGGCATGGTTGGATCGCCGCTGAGCCAGCGATTCACCTGGTAGGAATAAAATTTCTTACCCCAGAGCAGGCCGGCAATGGCGCTGCGCATGACGAGCGACAACTCCTCGGGCATTCCGGGAACCACAGTTTCGAAGTGGGCGAGGTGTTCCTTTTCCCGATCGGCAAAAAGCTTGTCGAAGGCGGCATCGAAGGACTTTTCCTGCGAGCTTGGCGCGAGCCGCAGGCGGATCACCCATTCCTCGCCAGGAGCGAGTGTGCGTTGGTAGACTGCAGCGGCCTTGGTGCCGATGCGCGCGGGATTCACCGCGCCGGTCGCGCCTCCCACCACATAATCGTGGAAGGCATCCTTCACATAAGGCGTGCGGTTCGGGGCGTTGTAGAGGCGGCGGTCGTTGGTTTCGTTTTCGGTGAAAATCCACTCCGGCTGGCCTTCGGCTTGGAGGCTGTAATCACCCAGCTCGGCGGAATGCGCGCTGAGTCCTTGGCCATTGGGCAAAAGACGGATCTCGGGCTTCGAGGCAGGGGCAATCTCCCATGTCCATGTGTTGCGGAACCAGAGCGTTGGTAGGACAGTCAGCGGCGCGGCATCGGGGCCGCGATTCACGATACGCAACCGAATCGCCATGTCGTCAGGCGCTGCCTTGGCGTATTCAAAGAATACATCAAAGTATCGGCTCTCGTTGAAAATGCCGGTATCGACCAACTCGTATTCGGGCTCCAAACGCGAGCGGCGGCCATTTTCCTCGATGAGGTGCTGATAGGGAAATTCCTGCTGCGGGTATTTGTAGAGGCCGCGCATGAAGGAATGCGTGGGCGTGTTCGCGAGGTGGTAGTAGTAGTCCTTGATGTCCTCGCCGTGGTTGCCTTGCGGGTTGGAGAGCCCGAAAGCGCGTTCTTTTAAAATCGGATCCTTCCCGTTCCAGAGCGCGGCGGAAAAGCACAGCAGCCCGTTTTTGTCACAAATGCCGAGTAGGCCATCCTCGCCCCAGCGGTAGGTGCGCGAGCGGGCGTGGTCGTGCGGAAACGAGCTCCAAGCGTCGCCATCCGCCGAATAATCCTCTCTCACCGTGCCCCATTGGCGGTCGCTCAGGTAGGGGCCCCAGAGTTGCCAGTCTTCTTTGCCGGAATCGCGAGCTTCGATACGGAGGGATTCTTTGTCTTTGGGCATAGGTCGGTGATGGGTGATTTGGGGCGGGAAGTCAATCGCGGCGGGTGATGACAAACGCGAGAATAGCGAGGCCGATTGCGGGGAGCGCTGTGGCGGCGAAGATGTGGTTGAGGGCGAGCGAGGCCATGTTCTCAAGCGGGCCGACGCCGAAGGCGGCGAGGCCGTAGCCGAGTTGGTAGAAGGCGATCACGCCACCAGCCACTGAGGCCGCGATCGAGGGCATTTGTTTTTGTCCGAAGCTTATGATGAGCGGCAAGATGGCCGAGCAGCCCAGACCCGCGAGCGCGAAGGCTGCTAGGCCGGGAAGTGCTGCTTTTGCTGGCAGCAATGGAATGAGAAAAAATGACGCCGCGATCACTATGGGCAGGCACATGAAAACCGCGCGTTCGGGAATCCACCGGTCGATCGACGCAAACAACAGCCGCCCGCCTGTGACAGAAGCCCAGAAGATCGCAAGCGCCAGCGAGGCCGTGGCGGGTTGGTTGCCGAGCGTGGTGGACATGAGGATTGAGGCCCAGTTGCCGTTCATTGTTTCGCAGATGCCGTAAAGAAAAGCGGCGGCGGCGAAGACGGGAAAAAGCGGCGGCATGCCTGACTTGGCGCGGGCCGCTCCGGGGTCGTTCGCCGAGATATCCAGCGGCAAGGCGAAAAGCAGGAGTGCTCCGCAGAGGGCGCCGGTCAGAATCGGCAGCCCCCACCAGATTCCGAGGCTCACGAAGACCGCGACGAAAGCCGGGGCCAGCGCGGTGCCGAGGCCGAGCAGAGTGTTCAGAGTCAGAACTGCACGATCCGCTGTGGTGGGAAAAAATGCGGCGGCGCAGGTGTTGATGACCGGCACTGTGAGGCCGAAGGCTACGCCCATGAAGGTCGTAGCCAGCATCAGCAACGCGTAGGCAGCCATGCGATCTCCCATGAGAAATTGGCTGCCTATCAGAAGCGCCATGGATAGGAGGTTCGCCGCCAAGCCCGCGAGGAAAACCGTTTTTGCGCCAGCACTGCGGGCGATGGTTGGCCCAAGGAGGGAGCTGACGATTGCCAGCACCGCCTGTGGAATGAACAGGGCTCCGTATTGAGTGGTGGTGAGTCCGTAGTGCTGCGGGCTCGTAAAAATCGCCCCCGCTGCGGGGAATGTGACGAGGGCGATGCCCTGCGCCACCCCCGCGCCGAAGACCGCTGACACGGCGGCGCGGGAGGGTTTTGATGAAGAAGGGGGCATAGCCGTCCCGGCCGTGTCGAGACTGACGCTCTTTGCAGTCGGCGAGTCGGATTCGGACCGATTCATCAACGCCCACACAGGCGGGACGCCTGTGCTCCCCTCTTTAGCGCGCTCTTTTTCACCACGCTTTTACTTCAGCCTCTCAAGGAGGTGGTCGCCGACGCGGAGGGCGTTCGCCATGGCGGTGAGTGCGGGATTCACCGCGCCGATGCTTGGGAAGAACGAGGTGTCCACGACATAGAGGTTGTCGAGTTCGTGGGCCTTGCAATTAGTGTCGAGCACGGAGGTGGCGGGATCGGTGCCGAAGCGGCAGGTGCCGGACTGGTGCGCCACGCCGCCGATGCCGATCTCGTTTTTCATATAGAGATTTCGCGGGATGAGGTGCTCATGCATGCCGAGGTGGTTGAGCATGGACTTGAGTTTCGAGTAGAGGCGTTCTTTGGCGACTTGGTTGTTCGGCGTGTAGCTGAGCGTGATGTTGCCCTCGCGGTCGATTGTGACGCGGTTGTCCGGCGAGGGGAGATCCTCGGTGGAGAGCCAGAAATCGACGGCGTGCTTGGCGACGAAGTCGAGCGTGAACATCGGCGCGAGCCCGGCTTCGATCGGCTTCTCGCCTTTATACATTGGGCCTTGGGATTTTCCGACCATCTGGATATTGCCCATCGGAAACTCGAAGTCCTTCATGCCAAAATAAAAATCATTCAGGCCAAGTGTCTTTTGGTATTTCGTCGGATTCGGCTCCTTGGAAATGGCGAGGACGGCCTGGCTGTTGTGATACATGTAGTTGCGGCCGACCTGGTCGGAGCCGTTCGCAAGGCCGTTCGGGTGCTTGTCGTTTGCCGACATGAGAAGGAGCCGCGCGGAGTTTGCCGCTCCTGCGGAAACGACCACGATGCTAGCGCGGAAGGTCTCGGTTTTTCCGTCGCGATCGACCACGACCTCGCTCACCGAATTGCCAGCGGAGTTGGTGTTGAGTTTCAGCACCTGGGAATTTGTGAGGAGCGTGACATTCGAGTGTTCGAGCGCGGGACGCACACCCAAGACCTCGGCATCCGACTTCGCCTGGACGAGGCAGGGAAATCCATCGCAATCCTCACAGCGCACGCATTGGCTGTAGGGCATATTCGCCTCGTTGAGCATGATGCCGCAAGGCGAGTGGAAGGGATGGTAGCCGGCGCGTTTCAGGTCGTCGGCGAGTTGCTGGATGCGCGGCTCGTGGGAGACGGCTGGGAAGGGATACGGCTCGCTGCAGGGTGGCTCGGTGGGGTCCTCACCGCGTGCGCCGTGGACATGATACATGCGCTCGGCTTTGGTGTAGTAGGATTCAAAATCCTCGTAGCCCAGCGGCCATGCGGGAGAGATGCCATCCTGGTGCTTGAGGACGCCGAAATCTTCTTTGCGCAGGCGATAGAGGGCCGCGCCGTAAAGCTTGGTCGCGCCGCCGACGAAATAGTGCACGCCGGGCTGGAAAGCCTTGCCGTGCTTGTCGCGCCAGG
>JBIKUM010000105.1:0-8794 GCA_044347585.1 Terrimicrobiaceae bacterium | reverse complement strand
AGACTTCCGAGGCGGACCAGTTTTCCGGCTCGCGCGGGAGCCAGCCGCCGCGCTCGAGGATGAGGATGCGTTTGCCGGAGAGGGCGAGGTGACGGGCCAATGTGCCGCCGCCCGCGCCGCTTCCGATGATGATGATGTCGTAGTCGTTGTTCATGGATTTTTAGCGTTCGATTTGTGGCACGGGTTTCGCACCGGTTGTGTTGAGCTTGATCGCCCAGACCGAGTCGGACGAGCAAATGAAGAGGATGTTGTTGTCGCGGCCGCCGAAGGTCAGGTTTGCCGTCTGCTTCGGCAGCTTGATTTTGCCGATCATTTTGCCCTTCGGGTTGAAGACATGGATGCCGTCGAGGGCGCCGGAGTAGATATTGCCTTTCGCGTCGAGCCGCATGCCATCGGGGAAACCGGGATAGACGACGGCGAATTCACGCTGGTTCGAGATCGTTTTGCCATCCGTCGAGACATCGAACGCATAGATCGTGTGCGGCTTGTCGTAGTGGTAGGTGCGCGGCGCCTGAATCGCTCCGCTGTCGATGATGTAGAGGATTTTTTCATCCGGTGAAAAGGCGATGCCATTCGGCATTTGCAGTTTCCCGGTCACTACGGTGAGGGCCTTTGTTTTCGGATCGTAGCGGTAGACATTGTTCGGCAAAAACGCCTCCTGGGGGAATTGCAGTGAGCCGTAGCTGGGATCGGTGAACCACACAGAGCCGTCGGATTTCACCACCAGGTCATTCGGGGAATTCAGCGGCTTGCCTTCGTAAGAACCGGCGAGTGTTTCCACCGTGCCATCGTGTTTTGTGATGGAAACCCTGCGTCCGGTCGTCTCAGCCGTGAGCAGGTTTGCGTTGAGGTCGGCCGTTTGACCATCCGCAATACTCGAGGGATGCCGAAAAACGACCGGCTCGCTCCAGGAGGCTGGCGTGATGGTGCTGTATGGCGTGAGGCCGTGCCAGCGGATGAGGTTGATGTTGTCGTTGATCTGGTCGGAAAAAATGAGGAAGCCCTCGTCGGAGTTTTTCACCGAGAGAAAAACGGGGCCCTCTGTGAAGCCAAAACCTTTGGCGAGATGCACAAGTTGGGGCTGCTTGCCGAGAATTTCTGCGAATTCCTGATCGTAAACTTCCAGCGGCAGCTGCGGGTTTTGAGCTTCCGGGTAGGGAGGATTTTTCTCGTAGGAAAGATTCAAGATTTCTGTCTTTTGGGCGGATACAGGCAAGGGCTGGAAAAACAATGCCAAGAGGAGGGTGGCCAAGAGGCATTTTCGGCGTGAAAAAGTGATGGATGAACGCACGCGCCGAGTCTTGAGATCAGCTTTGCGCGGTCAAGGATTATTGCTCAACAAAATCGGCATGCCACACTGAACTTTGTGCGGGTTTTTTTCGTTTGCCTCGTTCGGGCTTTACGTAAACTAACCAATTCACATTACGAATGATTTCATCCACCGAAAAAGCCCTTCGCGACCTGCTCGCTCAACGCATCCTCATTTTGGACGGCGCGATGGGAACAATGATCCAGCAATACAAGTTGCAGGAGGCCGATTATCGCGGAGAGCGTTTTGCGGATTGGAAGGGGCAGGATTTGAAGGGCAACAACGACCTTCTCGTGCTCACGAAGCCGGACATCATTCGCGAGATTCATGGCAAATACATTGCCGCCGGCGCGGATATTATTGAGACGAACACATTCAACGCGACGACGATTTCGCAGGCTGACTACGGGTTGGAGCATCTGGTTCCCGAGTTGAACTTGGCTGCGGCCAAGGTTGCGCGCGAGGCGGCAGATGCCGTCACAGACAGGCGCGTCTTCGTTGCCGGGGCGATCGGACCCCTCAATCGCACGCTTTCGATTTCGCGTGATGTTAACGACCCGGGAAAGCGTGAAGTGACCTTCGAGGAGGTTGCTGCCGCCTACACCGAACAGATCGAAAACCTCGTCGCCGGCGGGGTGGACATTCTGCTTGTTGAAACGATTTTCGACACGCTGAACGCCAAGGCCGCGCTTTTTGCAATCGCCAGTTTTTTTGAGAAGCATCTGCGCATGCCGGTCATGGCATCCGGCACGATCACCGACCTGAGCGGAAGAACGCTTACGGGGCAGACGGTGGAGGCATTTCTCAACTCCCTTGCCCACTTTCCGCTTTTGTCCATCGGCCTCAACTGCGCGCTCGGTCCGAAGGAAATGCGGCCCTACATCGAGGAATTGTCGAATATCTCGCCGTTCTTCGTTAGCACATATCCGAATGCCGGACTCCCCGATCCGCTCTCCCCGACCGGATTTCCCGAGACACCTGAAAGCCTCGCGCCGCAACTCCTGGAGTGGGCCGAACAAGGTTGGCTGAATATCATCGGTGGTTGCTGTGGCACCACGCCGGGTCACATCAAAGCGATCGCCGATGTGGTGCGAGGGTTGTCGCCGCGCCGCATCCCCGCGCGCACGACGACTTTGCGATTGAGCGGACTGGAACCATTTACCGCGCGTCCGGAAATTCCATTCATCAATATCGGCGAGCGCACCAATGTGACCGGCTCGCCGAAATTTGCGAAACTCATCCTTGCCGGAAATTACGACGAAGCTCTCGCCGTGGCGCGTCAGCAAGTTGAAGCCGGGGCCCAGATCATCGATGTCAATATGGACGAAGGTATGCTCGACGGAGCTGCCGCCATGACGAAGTTTCTCAACCTCGTCGCCAGCGAGCCGGACATTTCCCGCGTGCCGGTGATGATCGACTCCTCGAAGTGGGAAGTGCTCGAAGCGGGCCTCCGCTGCGTCCAAGGCAAGTGCGTCGTCAACTCGATCAGTCTCAAAGAAGGGCCTGAAAAATTCAAAGAGCAAGCCCGTCTCATCCGCGCTTATGGAGCCGCGACGATCGTCATGGCCTTCGACGAGCAGGGACAGGCCGACAGCTTTGAGCGCAAAATCCAAATTTGCGAACGCGCCTATCGCATGCTTGTCGATGAGGTGGGCTTCCCGCCGGAGGACATTATTTTCGACCCGAACATCCTCACCGTTGCCACCGGCATCGAGGAGCACAACGACTACGCCAACGCATTCATCAATGCCACGCGCTGGATCAAGGAAAACCTCCCCTACGCTCGCGTCAGCGGCGGCATCAGCAACATCTCGTTTTCCTTCCGGGGCAACAATCCTGTGCGCGAGGCCATGCATGCCGCGTTCCTCTATCACGCGATCAAAGCCGGGCTCGACATGGGTATCGTGAATGCCGGCCAACTTGGCATCTATGAGGACATCCCTAAGGATCTCCTCGAACTCATCGAGGATGTTCTCCTGAACCGCCGTGCTGATGCCACCGAGCGGCTCGTCACATTTGCCGAGAATTTCAAAGCCTCGAAATCCGCCGCTCCTGGCTCCGCTCCCGTTCAAGACACGGCTTGGCGCGAACTTCCCGTTGAGAAGCGCCTTGAGCACGCGCTCATCAAAGGCATCGTGGATTTTATCGATGCCGACACCGAGGAAGCGTTGCAAAAATACGGCAAGCCCCTCTCGGTCATCGAAGGTCCGCTCATGGACGGCATGAAGATCGTCGGCGACCTCTTCGGTGCGGGAAAAATGTTCCTGCCTCAAGTTGTGAAAAGCGCACGCGTGATGAAAAAATCCGTCGCATGGCTCACCCCGCTCATGGAAGCCGAACGCGCCGCGAATCCCAACGCCCGCACGCAGGGCCGTATCCTCATGGCCACGGTCAAAGGCGACGTCCACGACATCGGCAAAAACATCGTAGGTGTCGTTCTGGCCTGCAATAATTACGAAGTCATCGACATGGGTGTGATGGTTCCGTGCGAAAAAATCCTCGCCACCGCGCGGGAGAAAAATTGCGACATCATCGGCCTCTCCGGACTCATCACTCCATCCCTCGACGAGATGATTCATGTCGCGAAGGAAATGCAGCGCCAAGGTTTCAGCATCCCGCTCATGATCGGCGGAGCCACGACCAGCAGGGCGCACACCGCTGTCAAGATTTCCCAATACTACTCGGGCGGAGTTGTTCATGTCCTCGACGCCTCACGCGCGGTCAATGTCGCCAGTTCCTTGCTCAGTCCGGAACAAAAGCCCGCATTCCTCGCAAACCTCGAATCCGACTACGAAAAACTCCGCGCCGAACACTCCGGTCGCCAAGCCGGGAAGCCAATGCTCTCCCTCGAAGACGCCATCGCCAACGCACCGAAACTTTCCCACGAGGCGATCGCCGTTCCAGAGCAAACCGGCGTGGTGGTTTTTGACTCCAAAGGATCCGGAAAAATTTCTTTAAAAGACCTGATTCCCTTCATCGACTGGTCGCCGTTTTTTCACACATGGGAATTGCGCGGGCGGTATCCTGCGATTTTTGATGACCCGAATTGCGGGGGCGAGGCGAAGAAACTTTTTGATGATGCCCAGAAGTTGCTCGCGGAGATTGTCGCTGATGACAGCCTGCAACTGCGCGGCGTCTGCGGACTTTTCCCGGCGAACCGTGACGGCGAGGATATCGTGGTCTATACGGACGAGTCGCGCAGCGAGGTTGCTGTGCGCTTTCATGGCCTCCGGCAGCAAATGAAAAAGCCAGAAGGCCAGTTCAACTTTTCCATCGCCGACTTTGTCGCGCCCGCGCCAGCAAAGGATTATGTCGGAGCCTTTGCCGTCACTTCTGGCCACGGCATGCTCGAGTTGGTTAGAAAATTCAAAGCCACGCACGATGACTACAATGTCATCATGACCGAGGCCATCGCCGACCGCTTCGCCGAGGCTTTTGCGGAATACATGCACAAGTTCGCGCGTGATACATGGGGCTTCGGCAAAGGCGAGAATCTCACGCCGGAGGAAATCATCCGCGAAAAATACCGTGGCATCCGTCCCGCGCCTGGTTATCCCGCGCAACCCGACCACACCGAAAAATGGGCGATCTGGAAGCTCCTCGATGCGGAGCGTAATACCGGCATCACGCTCACGGAGAGCCTTGCCATGTTCCCGGCGAGCAGCGTGAGCGGACTGTATTTTGGACACCCCGAGTCAAAATACTTCGCCGTCGGAAAAATCGAGCGCGACCAGATTGAGAGCTACGCGCAGCGGAAAGGCATGTCGGTTGAGGAAGCCCAGAAGTGGCTCCAACCTTACCTAAACTACAACCCCGACAGCCAGCTCACGCGACCTTGTCAGCCGGGAGTCAGCAACTGATTTATAATATGAAAACCCTCGTCATCGGCCACCGCAATCCGGATATGGACTCGATCTGCTCTGCCATCGGATATGCGGAGTTCAAGCGCGCCACCGGAATGGATGGTGTCATCGCAGCCCGATGCGGAAACACCAACCAGCGCATCGATTTCGCTCTTAACAAATTCGGTCTTGAGGCCCCTGTTTTCTTTGCCGATGTCTATCCCCGCATCGAAGATGTCATGCAACGGAATGTCGTCAGCATTCACCGCGACGCCCCTGTTTATCAGGCCATGACGCGTTTCGGTGAGGACAAGTTCCGCGGCCTGCCTGTTGTCGATGACGCCCGCAACTGCATCGGACTCCTCTCTGCATTCAAGCTGGGGAAATATCTTTTTCCGCCGATTGAAAATCTATCCTCCAGCCGCATTGTCGAAGCCTCGATCGCACACATCCGCGAGGCCATCCGCGGAATGCTCATCACTGGCAGGGAGGATGCCGTCATCCGTCCACGAACGCTCGTCGTGGCGGCGATGCTCACCGACTCCTTCAAAAAGCGACTCGAGCAGCTTGATATTCCCTCCACTGTTCTGATTGTCGGCGATCGTTGGAATATCCAGGAACTCTCCATCCTTGCCGGCGTTCCGGCCATCATCATCACGAACAACTTTTCCCCGCCAGATAAGATCCTCGCGCTTGCTCAGGAGCACGGAACAACTCTGCTCTCATCTCCGCATGACACCGCCACAACGACGCTGCTGGCGCGCGCTGCTGTGACTGCAGGACAAATGCTCTCGCCCGATTTTACCTGCCTCCCGGCTGATGCCACATTGCGGCAGACGCGGAACGATCTGGCGATGACATCCCAGTTCGCCTTCCCCGTGCTCGGGCCGCAGGGGCGTATGCAGGGAATCATCTCCAAAAGCGATCTCCTCCGACCTGCACCACGGCAGCTGATTCTGGTCGATCACAATGAACTCACCCAGGCAGTTGCCGGTGCCGAGGAGTTGCCCATCGTTGAAATCTTGGATCACCACCGCATCGGTGTGGCTCCCACTCAGCAACCGATCCTTTTCATGAACCGCCCGGTGGGCTCCACCAGCACGATTGTGGCGGATTGTTTCCGCATGGCCCGCATTCCCATTCCCAAGCCGGTGGCGGGATTGCTCATGTGCGGAATGATTTCCGACACCCTGAACCTGACCTCGCCCACTACGACTGCTGTGGACCGCGAGATCATGCAGGAACTTTCCAAAATCTGCGGCGTGAAGCCGGGCGATCTCGCTAACGAGATTTTCAGTGTCGGCTCGCCGCTGCTCACCCTTTCCACCAAGGAGGTCATCACCGCCGATTGCAAGGAATACGACGAGCGGGGCGTGCTTTTCAGCGTCTCCCAGATCGAGGAAATTAGCTTCTCGCAATTCGAGAAGCAGCGCTCCGCACTCCTTGAAGAGCTCGAGAAATACCGTTTGTCGCACGGTTACTTCTTCGCCACGCTTTTGATCACCGATGTGAACACTCAGAACTCTGTCCTCCTTGTCAGGGGCGACGAGAGTTTCACGCGCCTCATCGATTTTCCCGAGGATGGTCTCCACGCCTGGCGCCTTGACGGGATCGTGTCCCGCAAAAAACAACTCCTGCCCTACCTTACGGAAACATTGGCGCGCATGGCCTGATTCCACCGCTCCATGAAATTCGGAGACAATCTCACCGGTTCGCTTCTCGTGGCGCATCCCTGCCTGCGCGATCCAAACTTCCGCCGGACCATTGTTTTTCTCTCCCAGCATTGCCCGCACGAGGGAGCGACGGGATTTGTCCTGAACCGCCCGCTTCAAGCCCTGCCGGATGCCGGCGTGCCCGTCTTTTTCGGCGGCCCTGTCGGCGCGGATGAGAGCCTCCTTACGAGCCTTCAATGGCGTGAAAATCCCACACTCGTGGCGTTCCGTGCCTTCACCGATGTGGGCGATGCCGAGTCGCGTCAAGGCTGGGAGAAGGGGCTTCGAATTTTCGAAGGATACGCCGGTTGGTCTCCCGGTCAGCTTGAGCAGGAGATCGAAGGCAACACCTGGCTCGTCATTCCGCCCACACGCGAGCTCATTGAAATGAAGGAGCCCCACGCAGCATGGCAGGACATCATGCGGAATTCCGGACCTCTTCTGCGCCTGCTCTCCGAGGCACCGGATGATCCAGGATTGAACTGAGCGCCCACTTGCCTGCCACGGCTTGCATTCCACTCGGGCGGAGGCTTACTTTCACAGGAATGAGCGCGCTCCCTAAAAAAAAGCTGACACCGCAGGAATATCTCGCGATCGAACGCGCTGCAGATTTCAAAAGCGAGTTCTTCGATGGCGAGATGTTCGCCATGGCGGGGACTTCAAAAGAGCATTCCCGCATCACGGTGAATCTCACGATTCAATTTGGCAACGCTCTTAAAGGACGATTCTGTGAACCCTTCTCCTCCGATCTCCGCGTCAAAGTCAGTGCCAACGGCCTCTATACTTATCCCGATCTGACGATCGTTTGCGGTCCTGTCGATGTGGAGGACGAGCAGGCCGATGTCTTGCTGAACCCAACGCTCATCATCGAGGTTCTGTCGCCGGGAACGGAGCGCTATGACCGGGGCAAAAAATTTGATCTCTACCGCGAGCTGGATTCCCTCAAGGAATATGTCCTCGTCTCGCAGGATCAATATCGTGTGGAGCAGTTCCTGCGTGGAAATGGCTCGGAGTGGGGTTACCGCGTCGCATTCAAAGAAGACGACATCGTGGAGTTCCCCTCGGTCGGATGTTCCATTTCGCTCAAGGATATCTACGCGAGGGTTGTCTTCCCGCCAGAGCAGGAGGTTGCTCCCGAAGAGTAGTCGGCACAAAAAAACCGGCCTGATGGTCAGGCCGGTCTTTTGCGTGGGGAAATTTTTTGTTGCCTGCGTTATTTGACGACGCCGAATTCGGCACGGCGGTTCAATGCCCATGCCTGCTCGTTGCTCGCGGGATCGGCTGGCATTTCACTGCCGAAGCTCACGGTCTGAATCCGATCAGCACTGATGCCTGCATCGATCAAAGCTTGGCGAACCGCTTGGGCACGGCGTTCGCCGAGGCCACGATTGTATTCCTGAGTGCCGCGCTCGTCGGTGAAGCCGGCGATGATGAGTCGCTTGGAGGAGTCTTTCATCGCGGTGGCAACTTGCTGCACTTTAGAAGCTTCACCGGGCTCGACGGCGTAGCTATCGTAGCCGAAGCGGACGGGTGAGAACTGGCCTTTCGTAACGCTGTCGCTGAAGAAATTGGCTCCGCCTTCGAAGCGTTCGGAGAGCGGCGTGCTTGTTACGAAATCGCCATCAACACCGGCGAATTGATCCCCTTTCTTTTTGTTACAGGCAGAGAGAGAGACGACAGCGGCGAGCGCGAGAAGTGGAAGAAATTTTTTCATGGCGTTAGATTGTATGATTTCCGCAAAAATTCAAGTTGGAGCTTTAAAAATTGTTCGAAAAAAGCCCGGTTGCACGCTGGGCGTGTCAACCGGGCGGTTTCGGCAGGGGAAATTACTTCATGAGGAGGGCGGCGCGGGCGCGCTTGACCTCACGGGTGATCTTGCGGTGAAGGCTGGCGGACATGCCGGTCACGCGGCGTGGCAGGATCTTGCCGCT
>JBIKUM010000337.1:0-3128 GCA_044347585.1 Terrimicrobiaceae bacterium | reverse complement strand
AAAGTCCCGCCCCGCAGCCCCGATGAGGAGCGCAAAAAGCAGGAAAGCCGGGGCGCGCCGGCTAGCGAAGGAGCAGGACGGAACGGGCGCGCTTGATCGCGTTGGTGATGCGGCGATGCAGGTGCGCCGGGACGCCCGTCAGGCGGCGCGGCAGGATCTTGCCGCTCTCGGTGACGAAGCGCTTGAGAAGATCGGGGTTTTTGTAATCGATCGCCTCGATGTTGAGATCCACGCGACGGCGTGGCATGGGACGGTTGGCGCGGCGGAAGTTCGAGCGGCGTTGTGGTGTTTTAGGCTGCATGGCGTTTTATTTGATTTCGCGGTGGAGTGTGTGGCGGTTCAGATTGGGGTTGAACTTTTTCTTTTCGAGCCGGTTTGGTGTGCGCGGGCTCTTTTTGTTGCGTGTGGTGATATAGCGCGAGGCGGGTTTCCCCTCGGCTTTGGCCTCGGTGCATTCGAGGGTGATGTTTTCCTGTGGCATAGATTTAGTCTTTGGTGTCGGTGGTGGTGTCTTCTTCCTCGCTCTCGGACTCGCTTTCCTCGCCGAGACCGAAGAGGGAGGTGACGGGCTGGCGGACGCGTGTGAGGCGGTTGGTTTTCTCCAACTCGGCCTGGCACTCGACGGTGTAACGGGCGAACGGAAGGGCTTCGAGGCGGTTGTGGGGAATCGGCTTGCCGGAGATCTCGCAGAAGCCGTAGTTGCCGTCGCTGATTTTTTTCAATGCGGCATCAATCTCGTAAAGGGAATCGCGTTCCTGTGAAAGCAGGCTCAGTGCGAAGTCGCGGTCGTAGGCATCGCTGCCGGCGTCTGCCGTGTGCATACCGAATGCAGAGGCCTCGCTGCCCTCGGCGCGGTTGCGGAGGGAGTCGCGGCCCACGCCACTCATGGAATCAAGTAGCGTGTCTTTGAGTTGGAGAAGGCGGTCGCGTTGTTTGGCAACCCATCCCGTGACTTTAACGGGCTCTTTGCCTTTTTTAATGACGACCACTGGCATTTTCAGCGGCTTGGCCGGGGCTCCTTTTTTAACAGGAGCGGTTTTTTTAATAGCCGCCACCTTCTTGGCTGGAGCCGCCTTTATTACAGGGGCAGCCTTTTTAGCAGGAGCGGTTTTTTTGACCGGAGCAGCCTTTTTTGCTGTGACGACTTTTTTAGCGATGGGCGCGGCTTTTTTGGGCGCTGGCTTTTTAGAAGCAGGAGCGGACTTTTTGGCCGGGGCGGCTTTCTTGACGGGAGCCGCTTTTTTCACAACAGCGGGAGATTTTTTGGAGGGAGCTGGCTTTTTGGAAGCAGGCTTGACCTTGGCTTGAGGCTTTGCCTTCGCGATCGGCTTCTTGGCGGGAGCCGCTTTTTTCGCAACAGGCTTTGCCTTGGCAGGTTTTTTGGATTTTTGAGCCATGGACGGTTTGGTTTGGTGAAAGGGGCGAGATATGTAGCCTAGTCGTCCACGCGCGGCAAGGGTTTTATTCAAAGAAAAAATGCGCGGTCTTTTGAAAGATCAGACTACTATGGAAATCGTGACCGCCGTGCCGCATGTCATCTCTCAGAGGTCTGCTGGTTGTGGATATGTAGGAGGGATGGCATTTTTCAAAAACGGGTGTCGCGAGATTTGGATTGAAACCAACCGTCAGCCATGGCTTCTTAACCGCGATCCCATTTATGAAAAAATCTTCCGTAATCGTGCTCGGCTCCGCCTTGGCCGTATTGGTTCTCGCAGCTTGTGAATCGCAGCGTCCGGTCCGCAAAACCGGATCAGGCCGCTTCGGCTACCAAGGCACGGCTTCTGACGCCACCCAATTTATCACGCCGACACCGACGCCGGAGGGTTACACGGAAATGCCGCCTGCGGTGGATCCCAATGCCACGCCGACCCCAGCGCCTACGCCCACACCGCCTCCGGAGCCCGTGGCGTCGAGGGACCTCTCCTACGGAACACCCGTTCCCGGCAAACCGGGATTCGTCACCAGTCCCCACTCGCCCTATGCGGGCTATGTGGATGTCCGCGGATTTCCTCCCGGCACCGAGGTGAAATGCCCCTACTCGGGCAAGATTTTTCTGGTGCCCTGAACCGGCGCGTCACCATCCTTGGTCCCGGCCTGATCGGAGGATCTCTGGCAATGGCCTTGCGCCGGGTCGGACACTTCCGGGACATTTCCATCTGGGCGCGTCGCGAGGAAGCCGCGCTTGATGCGGCTTCTCTGCTTCCGTGTTGCCGCGTGTCGCATGATCTCGCCACGGCTGTGGCGGATGCCGACATGGCTGTCCTTTGCCTATCGCCTCACGCCATCGAAGCAATCGGGCCCGAGCTCGTAAAACACCTGCCCAAGCATGCCGTGGTGACCGATGCCGGCAGCGTGAAAGGCAAGATCGTATCCCGTCTCGAGGAGGTCTTCGGTGGACGCTTCATCGGGGCGCATCCCATGGCGGGCTCGGAGCAGAGCGGCATCCGCGCCGCCCGCGAGAATTTGTATGATGGCGCGGTTTGCATCCTCACGCCTACGCCCCACACCGATCCATCGGCGAGGAATTTGGCTGCGGAATTATGGACCGCAGCAGGCTGCACGCTTCAGGAAATGTCCCCCGAGGCGCACGATCGCGCCATGGCACGCATCAGCCATCTCCCGCACGCCGCCGCCGCTGCTCTCGTTCATGCCGCCTTGGGAGCGGATCCCTCGCTTGCCCGCCTTGCCGGAGGGGGCTATCGCGACTCGACCCGCATCGCCGGAGGGCCCGAAGGACTCTGGGCGGAAATTTTCCTCGATAACAGTGCCGAGGTTTTAAACGGAATCCATGACTTGCAAACCGCCCTCGAGACGCTGAAACTCGGCCTCGAAAGCGGCAACCGGAGCGCCGTGGAGGCGTTTCTTGCAGATGCCCGGACTCTCCGAGCCAGCCAGCCACCAGCCACATGAAGGCCACCAAGGACAAACATTCTCTCACATCCCGCCGCGCAGCTCTCATCGACACGGAAATCGCTGTTCCACCTGATAAAAGCATCTCGCATCGCGCTGTCATGCTCGCCGCCCTTTCCAACGGCACTTGCGTGATCCGCAATTTTCTCGAGGGCGAGGATTGCCGCAGCACGGCCTCAGCGATGCGCCAACTGGGGGTTTTCATCGAGTGCCCGGAA
>JBIKUM010000544.1:0-4744 GCA_044347585.1 Terrimicrobiaceae bacterium | reverse complement strand
GTAGCGTCCGTGCAGCCGTCGATTTCGAATTCGTTGCAGACTCCGTCGCCGTCGGCATCCGCAAGGCACGCGCCAGCGCAGTCGTAGCCTGCACCAGCGTAGGTGCACGAGCCATCGTTGTCCGTGGCGTCTGCGTCATAGTTGCAAGCGGTAGCGTCCGTGCAACCGTCGATTTCAAACTCGTTGCACACGCCGTCGCCATCGGCATCTGCGAGACACGCGCCAGCGCAGTCGTAGCCTGCGTCAGCGTAGGTGCAGGAGCCGTCGTTGTCCGTAGCAGCTGCGTCGTAGTTGCAGGCCGTTGAATTCGTGCAACCTGCAACTTCGAATTCGTTGCAAATGCCGTCGCCGTCAGCGTCGGCGAGGCACGCGCCAGCGCAGTCGTAGCCCGCGTCAGCGTAGTCGCACGAGCCGTCGTTGTCCGTGGCGTCCGCGTCATAGTTGCACGCCGTAGCGTCCGTGCAGCCGTCGACCTCGAATTCGTTACACACTCCATCGCCGTCGGCATCCGCCAGGCACGCGCCAGCGCAGTCGTAGCCTGCGGCAGCGTAGGTGCAGGAGCCGTTGTCCACGTTTGCAAGTGCATTGTAGTTGCACGCTGAAGCATCCGTACATCCCGGGTACACGTAGACACAGGATCCTGCTGCCAGGAAGTCTGCATTCGGATCGTAGTTGAACGCCGTCGCATCCGTACATCCGCAGACCCCGTTGAGGAAGGTGATATCCACCTGGTCGTCGTTCACTGCTACACCTGCCGGGAAGACTTGGGCCCGGAACGAACCGCTAATCTTTCCGTCCGTGGTCAGCTGTGCAAACAAGACACGGTGGTCTGCACCGGAAACCGCATTTGCAGCAGACGGCAAGGTGTACCAGCCTGAGCCGATCGCATCGTTGATGGCAATGTTTCCGCCCGCTGCGAAGTTCGTAGCCCAAGCACTCGTTGCACCCGGCGGGATCGGCATGATACCGTACTCGCCAGCCGCCGTATTCGCAGGACCTGTCAGACCGATGGTCACATAGCTGTCATACGCCAGCAGCGGATCCACACCCACCAGCGCAGGTGTTACGCTTTCTGCCGTCAATCCACCTAGTGCATTCTGGTAGAAGCTCGTGGTCGTTGCGACGTTGAGCGCAAACTCGTCGTCCCCGATGAAGGCCGTCACAACGTCGTTCGTGTTCGGAGTCTCGAGGTAGAGGCGGTAGGTAGTCTTGCCCGCCAACGCACCCGTGGTGTGAACTGCGACCGGTTCGATGACCACATCGTAGCCTGCGATGTTCGTTGTGTTGCCCTGGCAGCTGCAGAAGTCGCACTCCCCAGCATCGGTCGCAGTAGCCAAATAGTTGCACGCCGTAGCGTCTTGGCATCCTACCACCTCATCAGCATCACACACCCCGTCGTTGTCGGCATCGCCATCGGCGACTGCCGTTCCGTTGCAGAACTCACATCCGGTCGGCACAGCGCAAGAGCCGTTGTCATCCGTAGCGCCAGCATTGTAGTTGCACGCTGCTGCATTTGTACAGCCCGGAATCTCCAGTTCGTTGCACACACCGTCTCCGTCCGTGTCGTTCACGCAGGCTCCACCGCAGGTGTAGTATGCCGGCGGATAGACACACGAACCATCGTTGTCCGTAGCGCCCGCCGCGAAGTTGCAAGCGGTTGCATCCGTGCAGCCTCCGATTTCGAGTTCGTTGCACACACCATCGCCGTCTGCATCGTTCACACAAGCTCCCGAGCAGGTGTAGTAGGTCGGTGGGTAGATGCAGCTTCCATTCTCATCCGTAGCTGAAGCATTGAAGTTGCACGCCGTTGCATCGGTGCAGCCGGGCACCTCATTCACATTGCACACCCCGTCGTTGTCGGTATCCCCGTCTGCCACAGCCCCGCCTGAGCAGAAGTCGCAGCCCGTGGCGAAGATGCACGAACCGTTAGACTCCGTTGCTGCAGGGTTGAAGTTGCAGGCAACTGGATTCGTGCAGCCGAGCAGTTCGAGCTGGTTGCAAATTCCGTCGCCGTCGAAGTCGAGGTAGCACTGGCCAGCGCAGTTGTAGAATGCGCTAATCGGGTAGGTGCAACCCACGTTATCCGTTGCAGCAGCGTTGTAGTTGCAAGCTGCCATGTCCTGGCAACCGGCCACTTCCAACTCATTGCAGATGCCGTCGTTGTCCGAATCGTTCAAGCAATCGCCAGAACAATCGTAGTAGGTCGCGGCAAACGTGCAGGAACCGTTGTCGTTCGTAGCCGCAGCGTTGTAGTTGCAGGCACTTGCATTCATACAGCCTTCGACCTCAAACGGATCGCACAAGCCATCGCCATCTGCGTCGGCAAGGCACGCACCTGAGCAGTCGTATCCCGCAGCTGGGTAGGTGCAAGAACCGTCGTTGTTCGAGGCAGCAGCGTCGTAGTTGCAGGCAGCCGCATCCGTGCAGCCACAGCCCACCGGTGCACTGAAGGAAATATCAACGCGTTCATCGGCAACTCCGAAGCCGTAGACCCCTCCGGGGAAGACCTGGGCACGGAAGGATCCCGTGATTTGGCCATCGGTGGTGAGCTGGGCAAAGAGCATCCGGCCTTCGCTGTTCACTTCGGCGTTTGCAGCATCTGGCGTCACATACCAACCGGAACCGATGGCATCGTTCACCAAAATGCTTCCACCCGCTTCGAACGCGTCTGACCATGTACCCGGCAGCGTCACCGGATCAGATTCGCCTGCGGACATATTCGCCGGCCCGGTCAAGTTCATCGTGACATACGAATCATACTGCAGGGTCGGGAACATTCCAGAAGCGAGCAGCGCCGGATTCTGGGCCTGAGCCGTGTAATCACCGAAGGGCGACTGCCAGAACGACGTCGTGGTTGCAATCGAGAGCGGGAATGCCGCGTTGCCCGTGAACGACGTCACGATATCGTTTGCATCGTCCGTAGCCAGGTAGAGGCGGTACGTCTTCTTGCCAGCGAGTTCACCCGTGGTGTGAACCGCAACTGTCTCGACATAAACGTTGTAGCCACTGAAGTTCGCCGTAGAAACCGGGCAGCTGCAGAAGTCGCAAGAACCGTTGTCATCCGTGGCGTAGAAGTCGTAGTTGCAGGCAGCGAAATCCGTGCAACCGGCGATTTCGTCGGCATTGCACACACCATCGCCGTCCGTATCGCCTGCAATCGGGCCCGTGCCTGGGCACGCATCCTCTGCATCGCACGCACCGTCACCGTCCGTATCGACCAAACAGTTGCCTGCACAGTCGCGGTACGGAGCCGGGTAGTCACACGAAGCAGCATCGCTTACCGTCGCCGTTGCATCGTAGTTGCATGCCGTAGCGTCCATGCATCCGACGCAGCTCGTGAAGTCACACGTGCCGACGGTGTTCGCTGCAGCATTGTAATTGCATGCAGTCGGCACCAGACAACCTTCAATCGCAATGATGCACGTTCCGTCGTCATCTGTTGCTGCAGCATTGTAGTTCAGAGATTCTGCGATGGTGCACCCTTCAATTTCGAGTTCGTTGCACACGCCATCTCCATCCGTGTCATTGATGCACTCACCAGCGCAGGTGTAATTCGCCGCAGCATAGGTGCAGGTTGCAAGCAAGCTGATGGTCGCAGTCGCATCGTAGTTGCAGGCCGTTGCGTCCATGCAGCCAGCACACGAAGTGAATTCACACGTTCCGTTGTTCGACACGTTCGCAAGTGGGTTGTAGTTGCAGGCCAAAGGATTTGTGCAGCCTGCCACTTCCACCGCATCGCAGACGAAGTTGTTGTTCGTGTCGCCGTCGACAACCGCACCGCCAGAGCACGTGTCGCAGCCCGTAGCAAAGACGCACGAGCCGTCGTTTTGGTCCGCCGTAGCAGAGTAGTTGCACGCCGTCGGGTTCGTGCAGCCGAACTCAATGCACGACGTGTATTCGCACGAGCCATTGTTGTAGAGCGCCGTCGGGCTGTAGTTGCATGCCGTGGGCACAGTACAGCCGAGGCAGCTCGTGTATTCACAGGCGCCCTCTTGGTTGTAATTGCAGGCCCAAGGCTGATCACACACCGAGGACGGCATGAAGCTCAACTGAGGTCCGGCCGGCAAGTTGCCCGAGCAAGGGGTACCCGGAGTCGGGAACACACACTGCACAATCGGGTTCGTCATGTAGGTCGCCAGCGGATTGTAATTGCAAGCGAACGGAATCAAACAGCCCAACACCGGAACTGGTGCACACGTGCCGTTGTTCTCCGTTGCATTCGGGTTGAAGTTCGGAGCCCCCGGGTTTGTACATCCATACACTTCAAGCTGGTTGCAGATTCCATCCCCATCCGTATCAACCTGGCAGGTTCCAGCGCAGGTATAGAACGGCTGCGGGAAGGTGCACAGGCTGGGCACCGAGATGGTCGCAGCAGGGTTGTAATTGCACGCGGTGGTAACCAAACATCCCACGCAGCTCGTGAAGTCACACGATCCGTTGTTCACCGTAGCCGCCGGGTTGTAGTTGCACGCCGTCGCGATGGTGCAGCCTTGGCAGCTGAAGTCGCACGAGCCTGCATCCGTCGCGTTTGCATTGTAGTTGCATGCGTTGATGTTTTGGCAACCCACCACTTCCAACTGGTTGCACACCCCGTCACCGTCTGAATCCTGCAGGCACTGACCAGCGCAGTTGTAGTACTGGGCCGGGAAGACGCACAGAGCAGGAATGTTGTACAGCAGACCCGCTTGGTAGTTGCATGCCGACGGGTTTCCGCAGCCCACGCAGCTCGTGAAGTTGCAAGAAC
>JBIKUM010000241.1:0-4784 GCA_044347585.1 Terrimicrobiaceae bacterium | reverse complement strand
ATTTCACCAGGGGCTGTGTGCGCGAACTGATGAGCAACTACGGCCAGATCGACATTCTCTGGTATGATATCCCAAAGCCGTTGGACAATCCCGAAGGCTGGGAGTCCGATGCAATGAACCAGATGGTCCGCTCGCTTCAGCCCGGAATCCTCATCAACGACCGGTCGCAATTGCCCGAGGATTTCTCGACGCCGGAAGGGGAGGTCAAGCCTGCGAAGGTCGAGCGGGAGCGCGGATGGGAAGCCTGCATGACATTCAATGGTTCCTCCTGGGGCTACATGACCGGTGTGGAGGTGGATGCGTGGAGCGCCCGCGACATTGTGAAGATGCTGGGCACGGCGACATCGCAGCAGGGAAATCTTCTTCTCAATATCGGGCCTCTTCCCGATGGCAGCGTCGCTCCCGATGCGGTCGAACCGCTGGAGACGGTCGGGCGCTGGCTGGAGAGTCACGGGGAAGCGGTCTATGGAGAGATCGATTCCTTTTGCGGATTTCCTACCTTCTGCGGTCCGGTTTCCCGCAAGGCCAATGTGCTTTATTTCTGGCGGCAGATCTGGTCTGGAACAGAGCAGGGACTCGGGGGCTACGAGACGGAACTCAAATCCGTCACTTGCGTGACCACGGGAAAGCCTGTGCACTTCACCCAGGAAGGATATCGCATCCGGTTGCTCGACCTGCCGGAGAAATGCCCGGAGCCCGAAGTGGGAGTGACGATTTTCAAACTCGAATTCGCCTCGGAGCCGGTCTTCAAGTGGCTGCCCACCACCCCGGCCGTTGTGGCGGGTTGGTAGGTCAGGATGCAATGAACGACAATTCCAGTCCGATTTTTCAAGACGGTGATCTGGTCGCCATGATCGGCGACAGTATCACCTGTGACGGACGGTGGTGGGTTGAACTGCGTGAGCAATGGCTCGCCCGACATCCCGGCGAGTTTTGCGACTTCCGCAATTGCGGCATCCCGGGTGCTGGCGCGGGGGGAGCGTTGCCGCGTTACTCCTGGGATATTGCCCCTCTCAGGCCGACAGTCGCCCTCGTGATGTTCGGAATGAACGATGTGTGGCGTGAAGGATACAAGCCTCCGGTCACGGGGGAGATGCTGGCGGGGCGCGATGAATGTCTGGAGCGTTATCTCTCAAACATGAACGAGCTGGTCGAACGATTGGTAGGGCAGGGGATCAAGGTATGCCTGCTGACGCCGACGCCGTTTGACCAGTATGCGTCCGACCGTCCGGCGCCCAACATGCCGGGAGTCGACGATGCCTTGGCGATTTGCGCCGGCATGGTGAAGGGAATCGCCATCGCGCGGCGGTTGCCCGTCCTGGACCTGCACACGCCCTTGCGCCACCGGTGCGCCGCTGGAGATGCGCTCATCTCCGAGGATCGCGTCCATCCCGGCGAGTATGGCCACATGGCGATGGCAGAGTTGGTTTGCGGCGCTCTGCTTCCCGGAGCCATGGTTGATGTGCCGCCCGCCCTGCGTGAGGCAAGCCGTGCGCTGCATCAGGCCGAGGCTCCGCTCCGCATCCTTGCGATGTTCCGTGCCCGTGCCCAATCCTCGCTTGGAGCTCACGATGACGATTCGATCCGCCGTTTTCTGGAGTTGAATCGGGAAAAGGAACCGAATCCCTGGTTTCGCGAGCAGATGATCGAGTGCCATAATCTCCTTGCGCGCCAAGTGGAGTTGGAGGCCCGGGTGACCTCCTTGCGTCAGCAGTTGGCCAATGTGCGCGAATAAAACCGCGCCCCCGCCGCATGCAGGCCCGCCTCATTCTTGGGGAATCAACCGGCCATCGCGCATTTCGTAGTCACGGCCCTGCACCCTGATGTTGCTCAGTGTGCAGGTTGCTTTCCAAGGCTCTAAGCCGGGGCGAATAGTGAGATGGCCGGAAAGATCGGCGTCGAGTCCGCAGATCCCATCCAGGATCATTTCGGAAAACAGCGCGCCGCTTCCGATCACCCAATGGTTGCCCTGCGTGAGTTCATCGAAACACTTTGCGGCGGCGCCGCATTCGGATGGGTAAACATCCTCGGCCCAGTAGGCCTGAGAGAAGGGTCCCTGCCGGGTCACGCGGGCGACACCTTCGAGCCACTTGACCATCCAGTCGCCAGCCATTCCCGAGCGAATGAAGCCGAGGACGCTCAGCGGGATCCAACCAACAAAGCAACCAGACCATTGATGATCGCAACGCGTCGTGCTGAGGGAGTCGTTGTCAGAGGGCCAGAGGCAGTGGCTCCAGGTCGGTGTGAGCAACTCTTGCCTCACAAACGAAGTGATGCCTTCGACAATCGCTTTCGGCATTTCGGGGCCCGCATAACGCAGAACCAGGGCGAGGTCGTAGAGATTCGGCGCGGGATGCCGGGAATCATCGGGATATTCGCAGAAGAAAAACCCCTTCTTTTCGTTGTAAAGCCCGCGGATCGCCTCATGCAATCCGCCCCGTTCTTCCTGATCAACCTGGCCCAGGATGGGAGCGGAGGCCTCCAGTGCCCATGCCTGAATCGCGGTGTGTCCGGCGGTTCCGTGGGCGTAAGTGCTGATGCACTCCAGGTAAGCGGCGCGTCCCCCGTAGTCCACGAGCGCCTTTCCCGGTAGATGGTGGAAACGGTGGGCGAAAACGGCTTGCTCGAACGCGGCGCGTCCGGTGAGTTCCGTGCTCGCACCCTCCGTCTCATCCACCACCTGGCCCTGCGAGGCCGCCTCAAATCCGGAGGTCCGGCGCGGTTTGCGAAGGATGGTTTCCTTCTGCCAACTTGTATCCCCGTTCCAGCGCTGCAGGTTCAGGGCGCCATGGATCAGGCTCTGCGGCTGGGCGCAGCAGACCCATCCGCCATGTTCGCCGGTGAAAAGATTGGTGACCTGATAGTCGAGCCAGGGAGCGGAGGCCAGCAGGAGCCAGTGCGAGCGCAGCGCCTCGGGATCCAGTCTCGCGAGAATTCCGCTGGTGCAATTGAGTTCCCACGCCAGATAGGCAGACCCCTCGCCGCGTCTCGGCCAAAGGGTCAGATAAGCCGGTTGAGCCACCGCTCCGGGATAGACCCGGCGGCAGGTGAGCAGGGTCAGGATACCGTTGTAATAAAGCCGCTGCATGGCATCGTGCGGGGAATGCA
Organism: Terrimicrobiaceae bacterium; assembly: GCA_044347585.1. Taxonomy (GTDB): domain Bacteria; phylum Verrucomicrobiota; class Verrucomicrobiia; order Chthoniobacterales; family Terrimicrobiaceae; genus UBA967. The sequence continues at coordinate 1,676 of JBIKUM010000241.1, read as the reverse complement.
GTATCGGCAGGTGACCGCTGAAAATCCCGTTGTCGGGGGTGAATGCGGCTTGCCAGAGACGCTCCCAGCGCTCCTTGGCTGCGGCAAACACGCCCTCGGTATTTCCGTGCCAGCGGGACGCCACGGCCACGGCCTCCTCACGATTTGCGTTGAAACTGGCGAGCAGGCTGACGGTAAATGACGCGCCCGCAGGCAGCACGATATCCCATGCTGGGGAGCGCTCGTTTTCCCAGCGGTCGGGTGCGGGGCTGAAGGTATGGACCGCGTGGGCATTTCCTTTTTCGTTGGTGATGCAGATGCCGCCGGGCACTCCCGTTGGCGCAACATGCTGACGCAGGCCCTCGTTTTTGACGAAACTGAAGACATCCGTGGGGATGGAGGGCACTCCCCATGCGTAACCATCGGTTCCTTCGTTGGCGGCCCGGCCCGAACACAGGAAGCCCAAGGTCAGGCGGCGTTCCTCTGCGGAGCGATTGGTAATGGTCAACCGGACCGTGCACCCGCTTTCCGTAGGCAGTAATGAAGTCAGGCTCTCCAGATGAAAATCCCCAGCCTCGCAACGACGCTCGACCTGATACGCGCGCCACCGGATTTCAACATGGCTGGTCTGGAGCGCGATATGGCGGCCATTCAGGAGCGTTACCCAGGTGGTTTCATTCCCCGCGCTGTAGGGCGGGAAGATCATGTGTTTGATCGCCACCGGATCCGCCTCCATTTGAATGGAGCCGATATCGTTGTTCAAGCCAGGCATGGCCGCAAGGCCGGTCATCCGGCGCGAGAGCCAGTCGGTCGCAAGGTCGTCAAGGGTGAGTGTAGGTGTGGTTTTCATGAAATGTTATTTTACGGGGTTGATGTGAATTGCGTTCGTCTTGACCAGCGAGGAGAAGACAAAGTTGGCGTAAAGCCTGTTTCCGAGGGGGGAGAGATGGATGCCGTCATTTGACCAGAAGTCCTCCATCGACACCCCTTCCTGCTTCAGGAGTTCGGGAAGATCGACAACGGCAAGGTTTTCATTCCGGGCCCATTCCCTTGCCGCCTGGGTGTAGGGCTTGAGGTTGGCGCCCACGGATATGTTGTTTCCCTGGGTATGTTGGTCCATGCGAGTCGTGATCGGGTGGTTGATGATGAGAACAGCTTCACCCTGCGCGGCGCGGACTTGTCGGAGGATTTCCGCGAGATTTTCCATGTAGCCCGGCAACGCAACCCTCGGGATCTTGGCCCAGGGAAAAACATAGGCATCGTTGATGCCGAATTCGATGAGAACGAGACCCGGAAGAAGGGGGATGACATCGTTCTGGATGCGATCCAGTGCCAGCGCCGTGGTATTCCCACCGATCCCGCGGTTGAAGACTTCGAATCCGCCAGGTGATGCTTGTTCGAGTTGAAATGCCAACTGGGTCGTCCATCGGTCCGCCTCCGCGCAGGCTTGGGCATGGGTGATGGAGTCTCCGAAACAGACGACGCGGCGATGGTTTTCCCGAGGTGATTTCATTATCGGCTCAAACCTTCTCAAGGATGACCGGATTGGTGAGTTTGCCGATGCGGTCGATTTCGATGGTGACTTGGTCGCCTGCTTTGAGCCAGCGCGGGGGCTTGGATGCCATGCCCACGCCGTGCGGGGTGCCGGTGAGGATGACCGTTCCGGGTGGCAGGGTGTTGCTGGCGCTGAGGAACTC
>JBIKUM010000122.1:0-8284 GCA_044347585.1 Terrimicrobiaceae bacterium | reverse complement strand
TTTGATCATGCCGCACTGTATAGTCAGCCTCTCGTCTTCGAGCGTATATCGGCAAGGAAAAGCAAGAAGTGCGATAAAACACCCAATTCCAAGTCCGACTCCGATCTGAATGAGACCGGCGAGGGTGGACTCTGTTGCCACGAACACCCCACGACCGACTACGATGAGAGGGGCACCGATCAAGACCAGCACTATCCATGCGTCGACTGCTGAGGGATAAATTGTTTTCATGAATTATTTCCGCCTAACGTCCGCGATCACCGATGTCTGCCCGAGGCGTGACTTCTGCCTCGCCTCCGCTACGCCCTATAACATTGGGATCTTTGTTTCATTTCGTCCTCAGGTAAAGTGCCTCAGATGGGCATAGTTCTTTCTGAGCTATTTTTGAAGCAAGGATATGAATTCTCCATAGGATAAGTCTTCGGCGGAACCATCCAGCAGAAGATATCTCTCCTTGTCTGGACTGAATCAATTGACTTTTTATTTCTTCTTCTCTGATGCGAAATCCTTCAGAATCACGAATTCGGCCCACCCCATCTGCGACAATCTTGCTATCGGAGGTCTTCATTAGCTTTGTTTTGCCGGAGCGCAGGGACGGAGTCAACAGAAGTTCCAGAAGTCGCTGGGCTTGTTCTTGGAGTCGTTGCCGGGCGGCGGTCGGAAATGGCTCAACCCTATTTTGATACCAAAAGCTAAATACTTTTGAGGGCTTGCTGATAGAGGGCAATCTGCGATCGCAGATGGTCAACGATTCGGCGCTCATAGAGACGCCGCTACAAGTTGAAATGGCTCGCGAAAATTTAAAACCACAGCCATTGGTATGAGCACTTTATTGAACGAAGTGCTTTTTCCCCAAATTTTCGGAGAATAGAGATTCTTTGTGGCGCTACGGAGCGTTGTCTCGCCGTGACGGTGCGTTGTCACGCCGTGACCGAGCGTTGTCACGCCGTGACCGAGCGTTGTCTCGCCGCGACGGAGCGTTGTCATGCCGCGACAGAGCTTTGTCACGCCGAAGGTCGAGGAGCGCTTAGCGCACCACGCGGGCGCCGCCGCCCTTCATGAGTTTTTCGACTTCCTTGCGTGTGGCCATGGAGGTGTCGCCGGGCGTTGTGGAGGCCAAGGCACCATGGGCGGCGCCGTATTCGACGGCGGCTTGCGGGTCGTTTTGAGAAAGGAATCCAAACGAGAGACCGCTGGCGAAGCTGTCGCCGCCGCCGACGCGGTCGAGGATGTCGAGTTCAGGATACTTGCGGCTTTCGTAGAAGGCTCCATCGTGCCAGCAAATGGCACTCCAGTCGTTTCGCGAGGCGGTGATGACCCGGCGGAGGGTCGTGGCGGCCACTTTGAAATTTGGGTATTCCTTCACGGCGGTTTCGATCATGCGCTTGAAGGCTTCGGTCTCAATCGTGCTGAGGTTGTGATCCACTCCTTCCACCTCGAAGCCGAGGGATGCTGTGAAGTCCTCTTCGTTGCCGATCATGACATCGACATACTTGGCGATCTCGCGGTTCACTTCGCGGGCCTTAGCCTGGCCGCCGATGGATTTCCAGAGCGAGGGTCGGTAATTGAGGTCGTAGCTCACAATCGTGCCGTGCTTCTTGGCAGCGGTGACCGCTTCGATGGTGATCTGTGCGGCGGATTCGGACAAAGCGGCAAAGATGCCACCGGTGTGGAACCAACGGGCGCCGAGTTGGCCGAAGATGTGATCCCAGTCATAGTCTCCGGGTTTGAGCTGCGACGCGGCGCTGTTGCCACGGTCGGGATTGCCGACGGCTCCACGGATGCCGAATCCGCGCTCGGTGAAATTCAGGCCATTGCGCACGGAGCGACCGATCCCGTCGTCCTCGCGCCATTTGATGAACTCGGTGTCCACCCCACCCTGCATGATGAAGTCCTCAATGAGGTGTCCGATTTCATTGTCCACAAGAGCCGTGCAAACGGCCGTGCGGAGGCCGAAGCATTTGCGCAGACCGCGCGAAGTGTTGTATTCGCCGCCGCCTTCCCAAGCGGTGAACTGACGCGCCGTGCGAATGCGACCTTCGCCGGGGTCGAGGCGCAGCATGACTTCGCCAAGGGAGATTTGATCGTAGAGGCAGGTGGATGGATCGCGGAGTGTGAGTGACATAGTGGGTTAGGGATTAGAGGGTGATTGACGGAAAATCCTGAATGTTCCAAGCAGGTTCGCCAAGCTCATCCGTGATGTGGGCGAAGCCTTCGATTTCGGCTTTGGTGAAAAGAAGTCCACCGTGGGCATCGGTGAGTTTGGCTGATTGGGCCTCGATTTGGCCAGGTAGGATGCAGGCTTCGTTGCCTTGGCCGAGGATGTCAGCGAGGCAGGTTTTGAGATTTTCCTCCTGCGTGCGCCCGAGTGCGTAGTCATGCCCCCGCATCGCCTCGGGGTGGATACATTGGAAGAAGAATGTCGAGCCGCGTTTTTCGGCAGAAGGGCCGCGAGTCGTTCCACGAATCGACGGAAGCGAACCACCTATGAATGCGGCATAAAGTTCATCCACGAGACCGAGTCCGTAGCCTTTGTGGGCACCGAATGGCAGAAGAGCCGTCGCCTTCTTGGGATCGGTGGTAGCCTTGCCTTCGGCATCCACGGCCCATCCTGGAGCGAGTTCCTTGCCCTCGCGGGCGAATTGCTGGACGCGGCCCATGGCCACCGTGGATGTCGCCCAGTCGATGACAATGGGAAAACCTACCGCTGACTGCGTGGGAAATCCCCAAGAGTGGGGATTCGTGCCCATGGTCGGGGTCTTTCCGCCAAAGGGAACGACTTCCGAAGTCGCGGAGGTGCAATTTGTGTAGGCGATGTAGCCCTTCTGGGCGGCGTCGATCACATATCCCCCACCCCACAAGTAGTGGGTGGCGTTGTCCACGCTCACCATGCCGACGCCGTATTGATCGGCCAACTGCATGCAGCGCTCCATGGCTTTGTAGGCAACGGCCTGGCCAAGTTTTTTGTGTCCATCCCAAATCTCCGCAGCGGCGAAGCGGGATGGTAAGACTTCGATCTCCGCGCCGGGGACCCATCCTCCAACCTTGCTGCCGAAGAGGTCATCAAGGTGGAGAGCCTTCAGACCATTGTGAGTTCGAATCCCATGGCGCGAGGCGCTGTGGCAGAAGCGCGAGGCGTCGGTAGCCTCTTCGTTTGTGTAGCCCCGCTTCATGTAAGCACGGCGGACGAGGTCATCATGGAGCTCGGCTGGAACGACAAAATACTCGTTGGGATTGTTCATCAGGAAACTTTGTTGGCTTGAGCGAGCGCGGGGTGACCGGCGAGGACATTGATCATGTTCTGAACGGCCATAGTGGCTTGGCGAACGACATTCTCATGGGTGCGGGAGCCGATGTGTGGCGTGATGACCGTTCGAGGCGCGGTGAGGAGCGGGTGGTCTGACGGCGGCGGTTCCTCATCCATGACATCCGCCGCATACCCCCCCAGGGAACCCGAGCGTAGAGCCTCCAGCAGCGCATTGGTTTCCACCAGTTCGCCACGGGCGCAATTGACCAGAAGGAGTCCGGGCTTGGTCAATGCGAACCGGCGCGCATCGAGCATGTGACGGGTTTGGTCGGTGAGCTTCGTGTGGAGCGAGATGACATCCGAGCGTGAGCAAAGTTCATCCAGCGAGGCCACGCGCTCGACCCCGTGTTTGGCCGCGAATTCCGCATCCCAGTGGTTGCCGAAGCCAAGGACCTGCATACCGAACGCCTTGGCACGGATGGCCACTTCGCAACCGATGCGGCCGAGCCCGACGATACCCATGGTTTTTCCATAGAGTTCATGGCCCGTAATGCGCTTCCAGTTGCCGGAGCGAACGAAATTCGCTTCCTCGACGAGATTGCGGCAGAGAGCGAGAAGCAGCGCGAAGGAATGCTCAGCCACGGTCGTGTGATTCACGCCGGGACAAAAAGTGACGGGGATTTTAAGATCCGTGGCCGCTGCGACATCGATTTTATCGAGGCCAATGCCATATTTGGCGAGGACTTTGAGGCGAGGTAGCGACTTCTCGAGAACCTTGCGAGTGATGGCATCGTCGCCGCAGAGGAAGGCATCGAAATCCCCCGCCAACTCGAGCATGCGAGCCTCGGTAAGCGGTCCGCGCTCGCGGATGATTTCAAATCCGGTGCTTGCCAGCAGATCGTGGTGAGTGCCGGGGGTGTCTTGAAGAGAGGTGGTGGTGAGGAGGATTCGCATGAGTGTTAGAAAAGTTTAATGGGGCCGAGAATTCAAGCCTCTACGATGCCCGTTTGAAATGAGATTCCCATAGCACTGATTATAGCCAAGGCATGAACTGCTACTTGGCTGAAAGACGGGCTACTCTGAGTCCTGACAACGAACACGCATCCGGGCGAGCCTTTCGGCCACGCATGGTGGAGCGAGTTGACTCACATCGCCACCAAACCGGGCGACTTCTTTCATGATGCGGGAACTGAGGTAGGTGTAGTCTTCCTTGGGCGTGAGGTAGACCGTCTCCAATCGAGGCTCCAGCTTGCGATTCATGAGGGCCATTTGAAATTCGAATTCGAAATCCGACACGGCGCGCAGACCGCGAATGACGGTAAAAACTCCATGCGCGCGGGCAAAATCCACAAGCAAGCCCTCGAGTGGCAAAATGGTGATCGCCGGATCATCGCCGAGAGTTTCGCGCAGCATCGCGATACGCTCATCGACAGTAAAGAGTGGTCCCTTCGACTTGCTGGCAGCCACGGCGATGATGAGATTTGAAAACAAATGCGTGGAGCGTCTGATTACATCGATGTGGCCGAAGTGAACGGGATCGAAGCTTCCGGGATAAATCGCGCGGCTTTTATTCATGGGTTGCGGGGCAGTTTTTGAAAGCCATCCGAAGGCTGGAGTTTGGTCACATCGCCACTGGTCTTGGTGGAGCGGATTGTATCGCGGAAGTAGAGGGCGGATGGCTTCAGGATGCGGTCGTAGGTTTTGGGATCCATCGTCGCGAGGCCGAACTTGGCCTTGTAGCCATAGTGCCACTCGTAGTTGTCGGCGAGGGACCAACTGAAATACCCGCGCACATCGTAACCGTCGCGGATGGCGCGCCCGATGGCGGCGAGATGGTTTTTCATATACCAGATGCGCTTCGAGTCGTTCGGTGTGGCGATGCCATTTTCGGTAATCATCATGGGCTTGCCGTAGCGGTCACCAACGCGCCGGATCTCGTTGTAGAGGCCGTTTGGATTGATGCGCCATCCCATCATGGTGTAGTTATGCCCCCTCCTCCACGCTTCGGCGATGAACGAGGTCGGGCTGGCGACTTGGGAGTAATAGTAATTGATTCCCATGATGTCGCAGACATCCCAGACGCGATCGAGGTGGTCGATGTTTCCATGGATCATGGTGTTGTAGAAAAGCCCACCCGGGTCGAGGAACGAGCGTTTCCACCATGGCAGGGCCTCAACGGAGACGACCTTGGCGGATGGCTTCACCTTTTTGATCCGTGCGGCGGCATCGCGGAACATGCCGGTGCTGGCATCAATCGCCTTCCAATAGGTGCCAAGGGCAAGCGTCATCGCCGGCGGCCACTGGCCAGCGATGTAGGCGGTCGTGATCTGGCCGTTTGGCTCATTTTGCGGGGCGAAGTAGTTCGTGTAGGGCGCGAGGCGAGGCAGAACCTTATCGAGATACACGAGCCAGCGCTCGCGGGCTTTCGGGTGAAGCCAGTTCGAGGCCTTGGGATTTTTTTGATCGTAGAGCCAATCCGGGAATGTGAAGTGCCAGAGACACACGACCGGCTCGATGCCGGCGGCCTTGAGTCGGCGGGCCATCTCGACATAGCGGTCCAGCGCCTCCACGTTGAACTCGCCCATGCGCGGTTCGATGCGCGCCCACTCCAGGCTGAATCGATAGTGGGTGACGCCTGTCTTTTTAAGGGCTGCGAGGTCTTTTTCAAAATGGGTCCAGGAGTAAAGAGCGTTTCCTTTCTTAGGCGCGCCCCCCTTCGAAACCATGATGTCCCAATCCGTCGAAAAATAATCCGCATCGCCGGGTTTCACAGCCGGGTCTTCGTATTGGTAGCTGGCCGTGGAAATGCCCCAAGCAAACTTCGTATCGGCATGAGGCAGCGGACGCGGGGGGCGAGGCATGGGGCCCTTAGAATCCGGACCGAGGGGATTAAAACTCGCGCAGGAAGTCAGAAAAACCAAGGCCAGGCATGGAAGGAAGCGCCCAAGCTGGCGTAAAAAGGAGAAAGTCATCGCATGAGCTAAAGCTTCCAGCGCTGCGGGCGAAAGCCTTTTTTATCCCGTGCAGCCCGTCTTGGGTTTGCGCCGCGCAGGCGGTTTGTGATTGAGTGGTGCGTCATGAGCCAAGTCGCCTATCTCGGACCTGAGGGAACCTTCTCGGGAATCCTCGCACGCCAACGATTCGGAAAAAAAGCCGAACTCATCGCCAGCGCGGCGATCGAGGGGGTTTTCGAGAGCGTCCTGAGCGGTGCCACGCCCCTCGGGCTTGTGCCGGTCGAGAATTCATCCGGCGGCACGGTTTACGACACGATCGATCTGCTCATTCGCCATGCGGGGTCGATTTATATTTTGGAGGAGCTCGCCCTTGATATCCGGATCGCCCTCCTCGGGCGCAAGGGAACGCCAGTCAAAACGGTGTATTCGCATTTCACCCAGATCAAACACCATGCCGAGTGGCTGAAAATCCACCATCCCAAAGCGACCTTGGTGCCGGTGGCCAGCACAGCCACGGCATCCGAGCGGGCCGCAGCGGATCCCAAAGCCGCCGCCCTCGCCTCGCCCGGCGCTGCGGAAATATACAAACTCGACATCCTCGCCACGCCTTCAGACGGACAAGAGGTCAATGTGACGAATTTTTTCACCATCGCCCGCAAACCCGCTTCAGGGGTCTCAGCAGACCGAACGGCACTCGTTGCCACCCTGCTGAACCAATGCGGCAGCCTTCATAAGTTCCTCGGTCCGTTTGCAAGGCAGAATGTCAGCCTCACTCGTATCGTCTCCCGCCCAGTGCCTGGCCAACCGCAGACATATATCTTTTACATTGAAGTCGAAGGCGCCGAGAGCGATCCCGGCGTGGCGCGTGCCTTGCAACTGGCCAAGCGCCAGGCTCGTTCGATCTCAATTCTGGGCAGTTTTCCGCTTGGCAAGCGCTTCCGATCCTGACTTGTCAAAACCCGCCGCCTTTGACAGAAAAACACCATCCTTATGAAACACATCCGCACCCTCTCTCTCATCCTCGCCCTCGCTCTCTGCGCCCCGTTCATTCAGGCCCAAGAAGAAGCCACCATCACCGTTAAGAAGAGCGACACCCTCAACATCTCTATCAAACCCTTCGCCGGTCCTGACGCCGCGATTGCGGGCAAAGTGGTATCCAACGACCTCGACCTCTCCGGGCTTTTTTCCATCGGAATCCCCGAACGAGCGAACTTCATTGTGAGCGCGACCGCATCCGGAGGCTCGCTTCAAGGCGTGGTAACCGACAACCGAGGCAGCGTCGTTCTCCAGAAAACCTACTCCGCCAATACACGCACGGCCGCCCACCAGTTTTCGGATGATATCGTCGAGACACTCACAGGTGGAAAAGGTATCGCCAACTCGAAGTTCGTCTTCGTAAGCAACCGCAGCGGTGCCAAGGAAATCTACTCCGCAGATTACGACGGAGCCAACCAACGCCAGATTACTCAAGACCGCGCCATCAGCGTCGCGCCCGCCATTTCGCCGGATGGAGCGAAACTTGCCTACACCGGCTACCAGAGCGGCTATGCGGATATCTACAATGTCGATATCGCGTCAGGAGCGCGCTCCAAAATCCTCAGCTTCCCCGGCACAAACTCCGGCGCCAGCTTTTCACCCGAAGGCGGTCGCATCGCCTGCACACTGAGCAAAGACGGCAACCCCGAGCTCTACATCGTCGCCTCAAATGGCAGCGGCGGACGCCGCCTCACACGCACCCGCGGCGTCGAGTCCTCTCCATCCTGGTCGCCCGATGGCAGCGAGATCATTTACTCCTCCGACGAACGCGGAGGCCCCCAACTCTACCGCATCAGCGCCGCCGGCGGCGTGGGACGCCTTGTTCCGACCGGATACGGCTATTGCACCGAACCAAGTTGGTCGCCCGACGGCAAAAAAATCGCCTTCACCGTCCGCCAAGGCGGCTTCGCTATCGCGGTGATGGACCTCGCCACAGGGGCAGCCCGCATCGTCGCCGAGGGACAAGATCCCTCCTGGGGCGCCGACTCCCGCCACATCATCTACAGCGACGGATCCTCCATCATCCTCCTCGACACAGTCAAAGGCC
>JBIKUM010000100.1:0-8926 GCA_044347585.1 Terrimicrobiaceae bacterium | reverse complement strand
TCTCGGGCCTTGGAAAAGTCTCCGAGCCCTCCTGGTCGCGCTGATCCCAATCATCTTCGCTTGCTTCCGGCTTGAGGCACATACCTAAGAGAAAAGCCTGATACGGCAGGAGATCTCCGAGTGGCGGCAGAACAAATCAGCCTGGGAGCGCAAATTGGATGGTTCCGCGCATTTCCATTGGCTGGAAAACGATCCAGATGCCGAGGGCGTAAAGGGCGCAGGCGAGCAGGGCCCAGGGGAGAAAGGCGAGGAGGCGGTGTGCTTTGGAGGTGGTGAGTGTTTTTTTCCAGAGGAGCCAGAGGGTGAAGAGGCAACCGGCATTGAGGAGAAGAATTTCCAGGGCGGGGAGTTCGGTGAAGCCCAGGGAGGCGATGTTCCAATTCGAGAGGGCTGAGGAAATGCCGGCGTCTTTGGCGAGGCGTTGGATGACGGGCCAGGGCGTGAGGGCGGCGGTGAAGAAGTGGAAGAGAAAATGCGCAGCCCACATGGAGATTCCCAGTGGGGCGAAGAGGACTGCCATGCCGCAGAGGTGCTCTCGCCAGCGAGTGGCGGTTGCGCCGAACTTGAGGCTCAACCACGCGCAGGCTGAGGCTATCAAGAACGGGAGCAAGAGGACGAATGCCACGAAAACGAGGCCGCTCGCAGGACCGAGTTTTTTCTCCATCTCCAGGGCCGACGCGGTCATGCCAGCGGCATTGGCAAAGGCGGCGAAGGTGAGCACGAGGACGAGCGCAGCGATATCGGGGCGGCGGGAATAGTTGCCGACGGCGGAGCGCTTGCCTTCATGCAAGAGATCGCGTCCGGGAGCGACGGCGAGGATGCCGACATTGTCAGACGGGCAGGCTTTCACGCAATCGAGGCAGAAGGTGCAGTCCATGTTTCCCGACTTGGCGGGCTGGAAGAGGTGGAGTTCGCAACCGCGCTGGGACTCGTTGCCACGCAGGCAATCATGGGTGCGACAAGTGGCGCATACGCTGGAATCCCTCACCCGGACTTCCAACGGGGAGACGAGGGAGGAAACGAAGTGGAATTGACCGATCGGGCAAACATGTTTGCAGAAGCTCGCGCCTTTGAAGAAGCCATCCACAAACACGGCGGCAGCAAAGTAGAAAATGATAATCCATGCCGTCCACCACGGGGTTTCCCAGAGGTCGAAAAACTCGTAGGCCCAGAAAAAGACGACCAGTAGGCCGACGGCGAGCCACTTGGAGCGCAGGAATCGCGGCCAGCGATGTGTGGCGGGAAAGATTCTGCGTCCGAGATCCCTTGCAAAGGTGAACGGACACGCCATGCAAAAAAGATTTCCCGCTACCAGCAGTGCGAGAATAGTGAAGCCTCGCCAGTGCGTCCATGGCAGCACCCCGGCGAGATTCATTGCCCCGACCTGCGGACCGAAAAGGCCGTCAATCACTACCAGGATGGCCAAGCCAAACAGCAAAGCCTGCATGGATACGCGGAAATACTTCGACCCAATGAGTGCGCCGAGAACCGGCACACGAAGGAGATCAAACGGCCTGCGCGGCTCGAGGGGCTGCGGCTTTGTTTTTCCCTTCGGACGCCGACTGACGAGGTTGGAGCCGGACAGGTATTTGATGGCAATGACCGCTGCAGGCAGCAGAAAGGCCACGGAACCGGGCACCCACATGATCGTTCCGGCGAAGGTTTGATCATCAATCGCCGACAGGCCAGTGATGCGAGGCGCAGCGGCATAGGTCGGGTAGAGGACACGACCGTAGAATGTGAAAAAACCTGAAAGCGCTGTGTTTTGAATGTCCACCACCAGCAAGTAGGGAATGAGCACCCAACGCGGCACAGCGGGGCGCGAAGGCCAGGGTTGCACGACGGGCCACCAGAAAAGCATCGCCGTCGTGAGAAAACACAGGTGCTCGACCTGATGCCAAGCCGGCGAACTCAAGGCGAGCTCATAGAAGGCGGGGATGTGCCAAAGCACATTCGAAAGCATGAAAAGCGGCCCTGCGAAGAAGGGGTGCACAAGAAGAGCGCCGATTTTTTTGAGCCGGGGTTCGTTGAGAAAAGGCCCCAAGCCCGAGCGCACGAAGCCTCGAGGCAATCCCGAAAGCATGGGCAAAAAAGGAGCGCCTTGAAGAATCAGCGGAGGCGCAACCATGGTGAGCAGGAGATGCTGCACCATGTGCACGCTGAGCAACCACGAGGCAAAGGCGTCGAGAGGCGATGCCAGAGCGATGTAGATAACGATCAAGCCGCCGAGAAAGGACATCACTCTCCACTCCGGAAAACGCTCGGGAGCCAGTCGGCGGACCTTGCGCCAACCGCGCCAATACAGAATTGCCGTGAAGATCAAACCGATCGCGGGCACGGGCTCGAAACTCCAAGAGGCGAGAACCAATGAGGCTTGGGCGTTTCCCATGTCTCGTGGAAACCGCCTTACAGCGGGATGATGGCGCCTTCCTCCATCGCGCTGCGGGGAGGTTTTCCAAAAAGAAAAAGCCTGCTGGGAATGACCTGCTCGAGCCACCCAAGATACGGCGGCAGGATGCGCTGACCCGCCTTCCAACCGGATTCCACAAAGAGAAAATCGGGAGCCATTTCCTGCACCACCTCGCAAATCATGAAACCGGTGTTGGATCGGATGCGGCGCAGATCGACAGCCGGAGTGATGCAGCTGAGTTCATCGCAAATATCATCAAGCGACCCCTCTTCCGACTCGGCACCGAGGAGCGAGCGACGCGCCAGCGCGAAGGGACTGTCCGCCGCGAGGATCGAGATTTTGGCAGGCTTGAGCGTCTTGAGGGTTTCCTTGGCAGCCCGCCAGCGAGGCGAATGGGCCTCCACCAGAAGACAGGCGTTCAACCCGGCGGGGGCCTCCTCCTTGGGATCAGGAATCAGTAAAAGGTCGCACGGCGTGCGCGAAAAAAGCTCACGCACGATGGTGCCGGTGAAGTTTCGCGGGTCGTTGGGCCGGGCAATCGTGCCGGCGATGAAGAGATCGAATTTTTCATTCGTTGCGGCGGCGACCAATGCCTGCGCCGGAGTGCCCCCCTCGCACCAGTAGATTTCCACATTTTCCCTGGCCAAGTCCGAAAAAACCTCTTTGAAGCTCGACGCTTTTTCCTCCGTGCGCTCGCCCGCATGGAGCACGCTCAATCGAGCGCCGAACATCCTGGCGGCGCGGTCGGCCTCGGCCAGAACAGCCCGAAAACGGGGTGAGAATGTCGATGCAACGGCGAAGTGGAGAGTGGACATGGATTGGTTCGAGCGCAGGCCTGATCGTCAGGTCACTTTTTGGAAATCTGCACGATTTTTTCAAAGGCCGCTTTTGTGAGTGGCATCACGCTGAGGCGCGATTGACGCAAGAGTCCGATCTCGGCAAGCGAGGGCTCGGCTTTGATTTGCTCAAGGGAGACAGGGTGCCTCAAAGCGCCCACGGGTTTCAAATCCACACACGACCAGTCGCCTTCGGAAGCTGTTGGATCGGGGTAGGCCGACCGGATCACCTCGGCGATGCCGACGACGGATTTACCGGTCACACTGTGGTAGTAGAGCACATGGTCGCCCGGCGCCATGGCGCGAAGGTGGTTCCTCGCTTGGAAATTCCTCACGCCAGTCCAGGCCGTTTTTCCGTCCTTCACGAAATCCTCCCACGCGTAGGCTGTGGGTTCCTGCTTAACAAGCCAGTAGTTCATTCGAGCTTTGCTAAAAGGAATTTCACCGAATATCAAAGGACTTCCACTCAAAATGTCGAAAAAAGGTCTCTTCATCACATTCGAAGGCTCCGAGGCGTGCGGAAAATCCACCCAGATCACCCTCCTTGCCGACAAACTCCGCTCCTTGGGATTCGATCCCCTGCTCTTTCGCGAACCCGGAGGCACGGCCGCTGGCGAGGCGATTCGACATCTCTTGCAACATGCACCCGAAGGCGAGGCGCTCACTCCCGAAGCAGAGTTGCTCCTCTTTGCGGCAAGCCGCGCGCAACTGGTTCGGGAAAAAATTCTACCAGCGCTCGAGGCCGGGCGAGTTGTCATTTGCGACCGCTTTATGGATTCCACCACCGTCTATCAAGGCGTGGCCCGCCGCATTCCGGCGGATGACACCGCGCGCATCAATGCTTTCGCAGTCGGGGACTGTTTGCCTGATGTTACAATCCTGCTCGATCTAGACCACAAAACCTCACTTTCCCGCATGCAAGCCGCCAATCGGAAACCCGACCGCATCGAACGCGAGTCGACAGATTTTTTCGAAGCCGTGCGCCATGGTTACTTAAACCTTGCGAAAGAAAATCCCAAGCGAGTGCACCTGATCGACGCCTCGCGGTCGATCGAAGAAATCGCCGGAGAGGTTTTGGCGAAAACCATGCCGCATTTAAATAAATAATAGATATTTAAATCTTCTTCAGGGTTTTTTTGACTGCAGGCGTCATCATTCTTCTTTTTCCTGCCCTCCCAATTGCGAGGGATCCTTCCAGTCGATAATATTTGATTTTTTTCTTAACATTTCGGCGAATTTTTCACATGGTCGATGTGTTGGCACGGGAGTGCACCTCGCATACGACGGCCAAATCATAAAAAACACATAATGGAAAACACTACACCACAAGGAGACATCGGTCTCATCGGATTGGCCGTGATGGGCCAGAACCTCGTCCTCAACATGAACGACCACGGCTACACGGTCGTCGTTTACAACCGCACCACCTCAAAAGTGGACGAATTTTTGGCAAATGAGGCAAAAGGCACAAAAGTGCAAGGGGCTCACTCGATTCAAGAACTGGTTTCGAAACTCAAACGCCCACGCCGCGTCATGATGCTCGTGAAGGCCGGCCAGCCTGTGGATGACTTTATTGCTCAAATCACCCCTTATCTCGAACCCGGCGACATCATCATCGATGGTGGAAATTCGCTCTACAATGACACAAACCGCCGCCAGCGCGAACTCGAAGCCAAGGGTTTGCTTTTCATTGGAACGGGCGTTTCGGGTGGAGAAGAAGGCGCTCGCCGTGGACCAAGCATCATGCCCGGCGGATCGCCTGCCGCATGGCCTCATGTGAAAGACATTTTCCAATCCATCTCTGCTAAGGTGGAAGATGGCTCGCCGTGCTGTGATTGGGTCGGCGAAGAGGGCGCAGGCCATTATGTAAAAATGGTGCATAACGGCATCGAATACGGCGACATGCAGCTGATTTGCGAGGCTTACAATATTCTTAAAAATGGCCTTGGCCTGAACGAACAGGAACTGCACGATGTTTTTGCTGAATGGAACAAAGGCGAACTCGACAGCTACCTCATCGAGATCAGCCGCGACATTTTTGCTAAAAAAGACACCGATGGCACACCGCTCTTGAGCAAAATCCTCGACACGGCTGGCCAGAAAGGCACCGGCAAGTGGACTGTGATTAACTCCCTCGAAATGGGAGTTCCAATTACCCTCATGGCAGAAGCAGTTTACGCCCGCTGCGTATCCGCCCTCAAGGAGGAGCGCGTAAAAGCCGCCCGCAAACTCAAGGGCCCAAACCCGTCCATTCCAGCTGCGCGCAATGCCAAGAGACGCGCCAAGCTCATCGACGAAGTCCGTCAAGCCCTTTACGCTTCGAAAATCATCAGCTACGCCCAGGGCTACATGCTCATGCGCGCCGCCGCTGCCGAATACGGTTGGAAGCTCAACTGGGGTGGCATCGCCCTCATGTGGCGCGGAGGTTGCATCATCCGTTCCCGCTTCCTCGGCAAGATCAAAGAAGCCTTCGATAAAAAACCCAAGCTCACGAACCTGCTCTTCGACGACTTTTTCAAAGGCGAAATGAAGAAAAACCAGAAAGCCTGGCGCAATGTGGTGGCGATCGCAGCCAAGCGCGGAATCCCGGTTCCCGCATTCAGCACAGCCCTCTCGTTCTTCGACAGTTACCGCTCGGCGGTCCTGCCAGCAAACCTGCTCCAAGCCCAGCGCGACTTCTTCGGCGCCCACACCTACGAGCGCGTGGACAAGCCCCGTGGCGAGTTCTTCCACACAAACTGGACCGGCCAAGGCGGCACCACAGCCTCCACGACCTACACAGTCTGACCGCGCTTGCGCGTTTTTATTCTCAAACCCGACGCCATCGGCGACTTCATCCTCTCAACGGGGTGCATTCGCCTCATGGCTCGGGAATTGAGTGAAAAGAATCTGGTCATCGCTGTAAGGTCGGATGTCGCTCCGCTGGCAAAAGCGCAGTTTCCTCAAGCCGAAGTCATCCCACTTCCTCTGAGGGAAAAACGCCGCTTGCTCAACTTGGCGACGGTGAATGTGATCAACTGCCTCCCGGCTTGGTTTCGTCTGCTGACCTTGCGTGTGGACGCCGCCATCTGCCTGCGCAGCATGCGCGCATATCTACACACAATCACATTCTATCTCCCACGGGCAAAGCGCTATATAGCCTGCGAGAATCTCCTCTTGTCAAACCCTCGCCTGCGTCGTCCCGCCGTCGAGAACTTCGTCCGTTCCGCCTTCAAGCCGACCCTTATCTCCTACCCGGCATCGAGTAAACTCCCCACGGATGTCGAGGCGAACCGATTCGTCGCCGAAGAAGTCCTCCAACGCAAAGTATCCGACCAAGAAATCCTCCCGACACTCACACCACCTCGCCCGGTCTCTGCCAAAAACCGCTGGCTGCTCTGCCCATTCAGCTCCACGAAATCCAAGGACTACCCCGCCGAGGCCTGGGCTGCAGCTTTAAAACTCATCGCCCCCGAGCGCGCCGACGCCCCCCTCCATCTCGCAGCGGGGCCGAATCAAGCCGAGCGTCTCCACGAATTCGCCCGCACACTCCAAGCCGCTGGCTTGAGTAACATCACCATCGCCCCACCCGTCCCGCTCCCCGATTTCCTGCAATCCATCGCCGAAGCCCGCCTCGTCCTCACGGTGGATACCGCCGCCGCCCACATGGCCTGCGCACTCGATACCCCCGCCGTGATCATTTCCGCTGGTCAGCACCCCGGTGTCTACGCCCCATACTCAAAAAACGGCCAGCAACATTGGATCATTCCCCCAACCAGACTCCCTAAAAACGAATGGCGGCAGCATTTCACTCCAGAAATGGTGGCCGACTGCGTGCGATCAGTTTTTCTACTTCAGGGAGTGTCTCCCAATTTTAAATCCTGACCGTGCCTGACCAAAACTCCACGCCTTTGTCCATCGCGCACCGCTTCATAGACGAAGTCGGCGACACCACATTTTATGGCAAAGGCAGAGAAGTGATTCTCGGCAAAGAGGGAGTCTCATTGGTTTTTGGCATGAGCATCGTCAAGTTTAGCCGTCCTGTGGCCGAAGTGCGTTCGGAAATCCTCGCACTACAAAAGCAAGTCGAGGGCGATCCCTTGCTCAATACCATTCCGAGCATCGTGAAACGCATGAACAACGGCGGCTTCTTCTTCCATGCCTGCAAGGACTCGGATGATGTCCGAGCCATTTTCCTCCGCTATCTCCGCGAACTGAACTGCGAGGCTGAAATTGTCATCGCTCGGAAAATCCACTCCCTCTTCCTCAATAAACACCACGGCAAGGACAACGAATTTTACGCGGATGTCCTTTCGCACTTGATCAAGAACTGCCTCAAACAGCCCCGTCGCATCGTGCTGAACATCGCCGAACGGGGCTCAAGCACCCGTGGCAGGGTGCTCGAAGACGCTCTCGCAAAAGCCACCGGAAGAGCAGGAAAATACTCGGAATCCGCCGATTTGAAAGCCGAGGTTGTTTTCAATGTCCAGACGCCCTTGCGTGACCCCTTGTTGGCTGTCCCAGACTACCTTGGCTGGGCGGTGCAACGCGTGTTTGAGAAAGGACAAACCCGCTATTACGACTACCTGGGAGAGAAAATCCTTTCGGTTATTGACCTTTATGACTCGGAGAGATTCGGCGAAAACAAAAATCACTACGATCAAAAGAACCCGTTGACTTCCCAAAACAAATTAGGTCCACCATCCACCTAAGCGGAATACCCCGCGACGCCATGGAGACGACTTTCAATGGAAGCAGACCTGTATAAACAAACAACGATACAACCAATCCTGCAAACCAAATTTCATCTGGCAAAACTGACCTCGAACCGAAGCCCACGAGGCAGAAATTGATTTTCCGACCCGTTCCGCCTTTACTTCGCGATCCATGCCACTTCGTTTTTTCAATACGCTGACCCGCCAGATCGAGGACTTCACGCCCCGCGAGGCTGGGAAAGTGCGTCTCTACACCTGCGGGCCGACTGTTTACAATTTCGCGCATATCGGAAATTTCCGCGCTTATGTTTTCGAGGACTTGCTGCAACGGCATCTGGAGTATCGGGGCTTGAAGGTCGATCGCGTGATGAATCTCACCGATGTGGATGACAAAACGATTCGCGGTTGCAGGGCTTGTGGCATGGCGTTGGCGGACTTTACCGCGCCGTTCAAAAAAGCGTTCTTCGAGGATCTCGACACGCTGCGCATCAAACGCGCCGATCATTTCCCCGAGGCCACTGCCCCTGAGCACATCGCGCGGATGATTGAGATGATCTCGACGCTCATCGAAAAAGGCCATGCCTACCGCGCCGAGGACGGTTCCGTGTATTTCCGCATCCGCTCATTCGCCAACTACGGCAAGCTCGCACACTTCGATCTGGAGGAACTCCGCGACGGCGTGAGGGTCCGCAACGACGAATACGAAAAGGAAAATGTCGGCGACTTCGCTCTTTGGAAAGCGTGGGACGAAGCGGATGGCGATGTGGGCTGGGAAAGCCCATGGGGACGCGGACGGCCAGGTTGGCACATCGAGTGCAGCGCCATGGCGACTGGCATTCTCGGGCCTGAACTCGACATCCACTGCGGCGGTGAGGACAATATCTTCCCTCACCACGAGGCGGAGATCGCGCAGAGCGAGTGCGTGACGGGGGAAAAATTTGTGCGCCTGTGGATGCATTGCCGCCACCTGCAGGTCGAGGGTTCGA
>JBIKUM010000239.1:0-4803 GCA_044347585.1 Terrimicrobiaceae bacterium | reverse complement strand
GGCGACTTAAAATTTCGGAATGGCGCGAGCGGCAGTTTCGACAGCAAGCCGCTTGCATGTGGGCCTTAAAGGTAGTTTTCGAGGGCGATGCCGATGCCTCTGAGTGGAGGGATCAAATAAAAAGCCTTTTAGTGCGCGAGTTGACCAGCACGATCAAATCGAGCGGACTTGCGGCGACTGCGTTCGCTGTAGCTGCCTATGATTGCGCTGGTGGATCGACGCGGGCCAATAGAGGATGCGTATCGGTAAAAGGCGTTTCATCGCCTTCCAAGGTGCTTCCCTTGTCGAGGAGGATGGTTTGCTACTGGCGCGCCTCGCAGGACTATAAGAGGGCCAAGGATTTGATTTTACGCAAAACAGAACAAATGGTGCTGCGTGATCTTTTGCGACCCCAAACTGCCCGCATCTCTTCCAACTCCACAGAATTCTCGGATTATGTGATGGAGCTGGAGATGCGGAAGGAAATGATGCAAAGAATGTTTAGGCCGCAGCGTTGATCGAAATGACGCTCCCCTCGTCGGCTGGCCGGATCGCAAAGAATCGCTCTGCATCTTTTGGTCGCACCAGTTCCTTGTAGTGCTGGTGCAGCACCTCCTGCGAGTGCCCGCACTCCAAAGCTGTCGCAGCGGCGTTGCTGGTCGCTGCGAGTCGGTAACTGACGAAGCTGTGACGAAGACCGTTCTGCGGCCATGCACGAAGTTTTCGAGTAGTCCCCTCCCCCTCAACCTCAGGTGTGAATCCGGCGCGATTCCTCGCCAATTCCTGCCTCTTGCGGAAGTCGCTTTTGATGATGACACCGGATCGTTTCGCCACCGGTTTAATCCATGATTGGAGCGAGTCGAGGATCGGCACGAGGCGTCTGCTGCCTGTCTTTGATTTTGCTGCTGATACAGTGATCCATCCGCCCTCCATGTCTATGTCGCGCCAATCAAGTCGCTGGATTTCTGCGACGCGAAGTCCGGCAAAAAGACCGAGAGCATGAAAAGCGAGAACATCGTCGCTGCTGTGGCTGAGTAGTTCAGCGGCTTCCTCTGGCGTGAAAATTTCTGGTGCTGTGAAACTCCCCCTCGCCTTGCCTGTCACCTTGGCGACCTTGGCATCTGCCCATCGGCGTTTTTCTGCAAAGCTCCAAAGGGTGCGGATGTCGCGACGAAATGTGTTTTTTGTTCCTGCGGCAACGCCAAGCTTGTTGAGAAAATCATCCAAGTCCTCGGTGGAGACGCTGGCGATTTTCTTGTCAGGCATTGCCTCGACTAATCGCTTGAGACGATTGCGAAGGTCGCGCCGGTAGCGTTCAGAGGTCTTGTCTGCCTCTTTTTGTTTAATCAGCGCATCAATGGCATCGGCAATCGTCGTGCTGTTCTTTTCTTTGCGGAGATGAGCCAGGGCAAAGTCAATCGCCCGCCGGATCGTCCACCCATAGGATCGAAGTTCTTTGTCATCGAATGCAGCGGTTCCTTCGTTCGTCTTGTCCATGAGCATCCGCGACCGCACGCCCTCGGCCTCATCCTTGGTTTTGCAAAAATACCTCTTCCCCCCAACCTTTGTTCTGGCATCCACCATCCACCGCTGCCGCGACTCGTTCCACCTGATGAACGGCCATTCCTCAACCTCGCCTTTAGTTTTTTTCACCGCTGCGTTCTTCGTTGTCATGGCCAATCTATTGGCACTTTATTGGCACTTTGGCAATTTCTATCTGCAAACAATGCCCTTTTAAGGCGTTGGTTGAGGGTTCGAGTCCCTCCCAACCCACTCCCCCACACAGTCCGCAAACCCGCATGAAACCACACTCTCCGGGTTTTCGTCCCCCTAAGCCGTATATGGAATGAAATGCTCGAAAGCGAATAGAAAGGGACTCAAAAAAACGAGCGGGTGAAGGGAATCGAACCCTCGTATGCAGCTTGGGAAGCTGCCGTTCTACCATTGAACTACACCCGCAAAGATGAATCGAGTTTTTAGCGAGACAGTCCGATGTTTCCAAGGCAAATCAACACCCGGAGATGTTCACCGCGACTTGGCGGACATGGGGTGAGCGGCGGTGTTCGAAGAGGAAAATGCCCTGCCAGGTTCCGAGGACCATGCGGCCTTCGGAGACAGGGATGACTTCGCTTGTGCGGGTGAGTGACGTGCGGATGTGGGAGGTCATGTCGTCCGGGCCCTCAAGGGTATGGCTGTAGCCGTCTGCATCTTCGGGGACAAGGCGCTCGAAGAATTTTTCCAGATCACGCGACGCGGTGGGGTCGGCATTTTCAAAGATGACAAGGCTCGCGCTCGTGTGACGGACAAACACCGTGACCACGCCATTTTGAATGGATGTGCCTTGGAGGGCATTCCTGACTTGGGCTGTAATTTCGTAGAGGCCTTTTCCACGCGTTGAAACATCAAAAAACAAAGTCTTCGATTTCATGTGGCGAAGAATATCGGCATCACCTGTATCGGGAAGTGTCTTTGCAAAGGACGCTGATTTTTTAGCAAACAAAGTTTACCCGAGAAGCCGATTGAATCGCGGGCAAATCCTTGCACAATGCCGCGCGTCATGTCCGAACTGCATAAAGCCTACGAACCTCAAGCCGTCGAAGATAAATGGTATTCCTGGTGGATCGAAAACGGTCTCTTTACCGCCGATCCCGCTTCGCCGAAGCCCGCTTACTCGATCGTCATTCCTCCGCCCAATGTCACTGGCGTTCTCACTCTCGGACATGTTCTCAACAACACGCTTCAGGACATCCTCGCCCGCCGCGCACGCCAGACAGGGCATGAGGTTCTCTGGCTGCCAGGCACCGATCACGCTGGCATTGCCACGCAGACCGTGGTGGAGCGGAAACTGCGGAAGGAGGAAAAAAAGACCCGCCACGATCTCGGGCGCGACGAGTTTCTAAAACGCGTCTGGGAGTGGAAGGAAAAGCACGGCGGTATCATCATCAACCAACTCAAGAAGCTTGGTTGCTCGTGCGACTGGACTCGCGAGCGCTTCACTATGGACGAGGCCTATGCGCGCAAGGTTCAGGACGTTTTCGTCGATCTCCACGCCAAGGGGATGATCTATCGCGGCAAGCGAATGGTGAACTGGTGCCCCGTCTCGCTCACAGCGCTCAGCGACGAGGAAGTCATTCCGAAAAACCAAAAAGGATTTTTCTACCACTACAAAGTCGAGGTCGTGGAAAAACCCGGCACCTATCTGGAAATCGCCACCACCCGCCCCGAGACGATCATGGCGGATGCCGCCGTGGCGGTGAATCCGAAGGACCCCCGCTACACCGCACTCATCGGACTCCATGTGCGCCGTCCCCTCCCAGCTGGCGTGGAAGCCTATCTGCCGATCATCGGCGACGAGGCTGTGGACTTTGAATTCGGCACGGGTGTCTTGAAGGTGACTCCAGCGCACGACAAAACCGACTTCGAGATCGGCCTGCGCCACAGCCTGCCAGTCGTCGATATTTTCAATCCGGACGCCACGCTGAATGATCTCGCAGGTGAAGAATTTGCAGGCCTCGACCGCTTTGAAGCGCGCACAAAAGCAGTAGATAAGCTCCGCGAACTCGGTCTCCTCGTCAAAGAGGAACCCCACGAAAACAATGTTGGCTTCAGTGAACGCGCCGATGTGCCAATCGAACCCCGACTCTCCGAGCAGTGGTTTTTAAAATATCCGAAGACTGTTGAAGCCCGCGACGCCGTGCGGAAGCACCTCATCCGCTTTTTTCCCGACCGCTGGGAGAAGGTTTACGACCACTGGCTGGAAAACATCCAAGACTGGTGCATTTCCCGCCAACTCTGGTGGGGCCACCGCATCCCGGTCTGGTATCCGGCGGGGGAGAGCAATGCGGAAAATGCCAAATGCCAGATCGAGTCGCCCGGCGATGGGTGGGTGCAAGACTCAGATGTGCTCGACACCTGGTTCTCCTCGTGGCTGTGGGCGCATGAGACGATGGAACCCGCCGCGCTGGCGAAATTCTTCCCGACCAGCGTGCTGGTTACCGGCCCCGACATCATCTTTTTCTGGGTCGCCCGCATGATCATGGCGAGCTTGGAATACACCGGGCAGGTTCCCTTCAAAGATGTCTATTTCACGGGAATCATCCGCGACAAACAGGGCCGCAAAATGTCCAAGAGCCTCGGCAATTCCCCCGATCCGCTCGACCTCATCGCCAAATACGGCGCTGATGGCATACGCTTCGGCCTACTCCGCATCGCGCCGCAAGGGCAGGACATCAAATTCGACGAGCAACAAATCGTTGAGGGCCGGAATTTCTGCAACAAACTCTGGAACGCCTGCCGATTTCGGCAAATGCAAGGTCCGCTCGACCCGAATGCGGATCCCTCGAAACACGAACTCTCCCTCTTCGCCAGCGATCTTCTGGCCCGCCTGGACGCAACGACCCAGCGAGTGAACGAAGGCTACGAGGCCTACCGCTTCAGCGACATCGCCCAAGCGCTCTATGACTTCGTCTGGGGGGATTTCTGCGACCGCTTCATCGAAGTCGCGAAATCGGACTTTGCCACCGACTCCCCTCGCCGCGCAGGGACCCTCGCGACGCTGGACTATACGATCAAACGCATCCTGCAACTCCTGCACCCCTACGCGCCCTTCATCACTGAGGAACTCTGGAACGGACTCGGTCTTGGCACCGAAAGCCTCATGCACAGCGGATGGCCGCAGACCGCTGGATTTACCACCGACCCTCGCTCAGCAGCCGTTTTTAACGCAGTCTCACAGGCCCGAAACATCCGTGCGACCTATGGCATTCCCGGCAACAAACGCCTGCCTTGGCAACTCGCCCCATCGGCCGATTGGGTCAAAAACGA
>JBIKUM010000238.1:0-4807 GCA_044347585.1 Terrimicrobiaceae bacterium | reverse complement strand
TCTCCAGGAGCGCAAAGTGAGCGCTCCATCCCGGAAGGAGTTTTTTGCGCCGCAAGGCGGGCAGGTCGCCTGCGGAGAGGAGCAGATCTGCGGCGAAGTGCGTGGGACCCGTGCCGGGTGCGGAGACGAGCATACCGGGCCAATTCGGATCCCACTTCAGGCGGCCGCGCTCGGCTTGTTGGAGAAGTGTTGTGTCCCGTAGTCCCAGCCAGTGGACAAACACCATCGCGGGGCCGCCCGTCCCAGCCGTGAATGTCAGCCGCACTTCAGTCATCTCACCTTCAGGCAGAGGGGCGGTGAGTTCGTCCCGGCTGGATGTCCCGGAAACCGGCGCCAGCACGGACTGCCAGTTCCCATCCATGCAGGCTTCGGCGGCGACCTGCACATGGCGCGGAGCCGTGATACAGAGGATCAGTTCATTAAAGCGTTGGTCCGGTCTCCGCACCGGAATCGTGAGGCTGGCCGCCTGCTCCCCTGCTTGCGCGTCATCCCATGAGATCGAATGCCAGCACCAAATCTGAGAAGCTTTCGCTCCCGATGCCCGCAACGGTTGGAATGTCAAACCGAGCGTGGGCGCGATGACCGGGTCATGCAGGGGGGCCACGATGACCTCTGCGGAAATGGAATCCAAAGGGATGGGTAAAAGGACTGGAACGGGTGTTGTCATGGGTGAATCAATGTGTTTTTTGTGAGTTTAGAAATACAATACAATCTGCTCGAAAGTCCGAACTTTTATGTGCTCATACCTCTTAATCAAATAGAAAAAAGGTTGCTATTGTATTTAAAAATTGTATTAAAAATGGCGTGTCGCATTCCGGAAAATCCACCAACCCGCCGCTCTATGAACAGTTGATCCGTGCACTGCGCCGGGAACTGGCTGAGGGCCGTTACGCGATTGGGGCCATCCTGCCGCCCATGCGGCAGATCGCAGAGCGGCATCACTGTTCTCTAAGCACGGTGCAGCAGGCTTACCGGGAACTCATGGCCGAAGGCCTGCTCATCGCTGACTCGACACGCGGGGTGCGGGTGCGGGCTTTTCCGGCAACCTCTGGACCCTCGGGCCGAATTGTTTGCCTGTTCCCCAAGTGGGATTCCCTGCACACCGAGTCGTTCGCTGCCCAGTTCGCGCTGGGCGCTGGCATGGCGGCCACGGCGGCCGGCTTTGCGGTTGAGCCGCTCGCGTATGGTGCCACAGCTGAACTTAAGCCTCTACTGGAGCGAATCTGCAAGCGGCCGCCGGCGGGAGTGGTCTGGGCGAACCCATACGCTGCCGAACCATTGGCCCGCCTCTTTCAAGCGGGTGTCAGGACCGTGACGACCCTCCGGCATTACCCCGAGGTGCCCTTGCCTCACACGCGCGACGACACGGCGGGCGCGTTTTTGCATTTGCTGAGGGGCATGCGCGAGCGCGGAGTCCAGCGGCTCGGGGTGCTCGCCATGGGCCGTGACGATACCACTTCTGAGCCCAATCTATCCCTCCTGCGTCAGGCCGCGTCCACAGAGGGGATTGCCGTTCCCTCGGAGTTGGTGTGCAGGGTGCGAGCCACCGGGTTGGACCTGAATGCGCAGCGGATTCTCGTGCGCGATCTCCTCGGAGTTCTTCAGCCCGGAGACGGACTGTATGCCGTTGCCCCCGACAGCCTGGAACTTGTGCAGACGATCGCCCGGGAACAGGGCCGCGACCTGTTCGAAGAATGCGTGCTCGGACTCGCGAGCATTAAAGCCACGGCTTGCCCGGATGTGGATTTTCTTCTGGAAAGCGACATGCGCTCCCATGGCGAACAGGCGGTCGTGCTGATTCAGCGCTGGCTTCAGACCAATATGCCTCCGCAGCCCGTGGCTATTCCCGTGTCTTTCCGCCAGAAGCTCTAAAAAAGGAGCAATCTCCAAAAGTAGGCACAAAAGAGTCCCCCCGCTAAGAATTCCGCAACCTCAGAATCCGTCCGCCCGAGATTGGGGCCAAAGCGAAAGCCTGTCACTGTGCCTAGCCCTCTGGCTTGATCTTTTTCTCGTCTGATTGTGTTTTTGAATTCATTGGGCTGCTTCGGCCCGGAGAAGATCGTCACTGACAATGATGCCGATTGGGTTTCCCGAGGGGAGCGTGGGTGTGAAGAAGTAGCCCGGTTCCCGTTGTTGCCTCTTCAGAATAGGCACCAACTCTTTCCAAGTGGCCCAGAGCCCGTGGGGGGCGGGAGGCAGGTCGTGTGCGATTGCCTTGCGGAGAGCCGGGAGATTGTAGAAAGGCACCGCCGGAAACATGTGATGCTCCACATGATATTGCATGTTCCAGTATAAGAAAGCCGGGAACCAACTGCAGGTGTAGGTGCGGCAGCAGAGGCGGAAATCCGGCACATCTGGAGTCATTCCGGCATGCTGGGGCCCACCGCATAGCAATGCGAGCCAACCGCAATACTGGCATCCGAAAGTTACGATCAGAATCAGGATCCAGTTGCCGGTAGCAACAAAGAGAATCGCCAAGAGAAGGTGGCCGATCAGCAGCGTGCGGGCCCACTCGCGATGCTCGCGGCGGAGCTTGAGGTTATCTTCCGGCAGGATTCTGGCCGTCCATTCCGGAGTGAATGCCCAACTTCCTTCCGAGAGATCACCGCGGACACTCTTGATCCATTTCCTTACAAGGTTGAATGGCGCTTTCGGGTGGATGATGGGCGACACCTGCCAGAAGAGGAACATCACGCCATGCCAGTCCAATCCCAGAGGCAACTCCACTTCTCCATCATGGTCGTGATGGACGGTGACTTGGTGGTGTTTGACATGGCTGACCCTGTAAGCAACCGGGTCGAACCAACTCAAAAAGGCGTAAACCTTGAGGAAGAATTCATTCCAAAAGGCGGTTTTGAAAGGCGTCTTGTGGCAGAGTTCATGGCAGGCGGTGCCGCCGAAGAAGACGGCAAAGGTGCCATGGGCGAAGAGTGCCAGGAGCAGCACCGGAACAGACCAGGTCCAATTCATGGCGTTGATGTTCCGGTAGGCGAGAAAGGCCAGGGTGCCGGTTGCGGCGAAGAGCGCGAGTTGCGGGATGACCTGGGCGAATGCACGCGCGTCGCTCTTGCGCATGAGATCGCTCATCACGGCTTTGTCCACGGGCGTGCGATACCAGTTGATTTTGATTTTTTCGTTCATCAGTGAACACGCTAACCGGAGGCTCCGCAGCTGCCAGAATCCCTGCTGGTAGCAGGACTCGAATCACTGGTAGAAATCCACCACTTTTACCTGCCGATACGGTAGAGAGAGGGGCTCGTGCCTGTCGCCCTCCGGAATTGCTTGTTGAAATAATTGGAATCCGGAATCCCGCAGTCATAGGCGATTTCCTTGATGGGACGACTGGTTGAAAGAAGGAGGTTTTTCGCCATTTCTATTCGCAGGTGAAGCAGGTATCCGTCCACTGTCATGCCGAAGCGTTTGCGAAATCGAGCGGCGAAGAAGTTCCGGCTCAGACCGCTGGCGGCTGCGATCGTGGCGACATCAAGCGGTTGCTGAAACTCAAGCTCGAGTTTCAAGCGAATGGCTTCCAGCACCTGATCCGAGCGCCGGTTGGCGCGGCCCTTTTTTTCATCATCGAGCGGCTGTTGGGCCATCATGAGCAACAACTGCTGGAGCTGCGCACCGGCATTGGCTGCCGCGAGCTTCGTTTCCGAACGCCGTCCTTTCCTCGGACGAAGAGTCTCCGAGATGGCCCGAAAACGATCCTCGAAATAGCCGCGCCTGCTGCCGGGTGAAAGATGAAGGGGAATGCCGAACCCGGCGTCGGTAGGCGTCGGAGCGAGCGCTTCAAAATGGATGCACCAGTGGGTCCCGCCCTTTGCCAGCTCATACACAGTGATCCCTCCCGGCGGACTAAGAGTCAGGTCGCCAGCGCGGAACTTGCAGGCCTTCTTCCCGAAGAAAATCGTGCCGGCATAAAGATGCTGATGCACAGCGACCCGGTCATGCAGATACTCCTGTCCCGAGTTGGAGGCGGGCATGGGGAAACGCCCCGCGCTTTTGATTTTCGGGATGCAGTGCAAAGGCCATGGAAGGTTCTTCATCACCTGTTGATCTCCGGAAGGTAGTAAAATTCGAGCCCACCGCAATTGCCATGTGGATTTGTAGCGTCGTCATGGTGAGGGCTGGGCCCCTTTTGTGTCCACTTCGGTTTTGAGCCTATCCACGCGGCCTGTGTGTTAGTCAGATTTCCCAACGGCAGCGAAGTTCCTTCCGCATCCAGTGGTTGGACTCCCACGGATCCGCTACGGGATTGCCTGAGCGAGCTTCGAGAGGAGCGTAAATCGGAGGACCGAACTCGGGTGTGACCGTCATGAATTCATGTCCTCCGGAGGTCATTCGTTCGCGGATGCGAGCCCAGAATCCGACGCACAGGTCAACCCAATCAGAGTAGGCCGGATTTTGCGGGTCGCTCAACTGCGGGCCTTCGTTAAAACCGACGCGCGCGTGGATGTGATCCGCGGCGTCAATGATGGCATCGACTGTCTCCGGTTGGTCGGAGAGGTTACTCTCATGGACGCAGAGCAGATGGGAGAAATCCGCCGTCAGGCGAAGGCCGGGGAGAGCTTCCAGATAGGCTCGGCAGAGCGGGCCGGTGAAGAGGGCGCGCCCGCGATGCGTTTCATGGAGCAGTGGCACACCTTCGCGCAGGGAGAGTTCAAGCGCCCTTTCGAACAGTCGTCGATTTTCGTCAAAGGTGAAGATGTCGCGGCCCGTGTGGCTCGTAACGAAGAGGGGTTCGTAGGCGATGGCATAGAGGTAATTCTCCCGAAGCGAGGCGAGGTGTTCCCCAGGGGTTGAGCCT
>JBIKUM010000307.1:0-3664 GCA_044347585.1 Terrimicrobiaceae bacterium | reverse complement strand
CGGGGGTGACATCAGCCATCTCGGGGCCAGCCTATGCTGGTATTCCTGTGACGCATCGAGCCCACAACACCATGCTGACTATTTTCACGGGGCATGAGGATCCGACCAAGGTGGAGTCTTCGATCGACTACAAGGCGCTTGCCTCGACGCCTGGAACCAAAGTCATGCTGATGGGAATCGACCGTTTGGCAACGATCACGGCTGGTTTGCATGAAGCAGGTATGACAGCAGAAACCCCTGTGGCCTTGGTGCGATGGGCGACGACAGCCCGGCAGGAAACGCTCGTGGGGACGCTGGCGGATATTGCGGAGAGGGCCTTAGCCGCTTCATTCAAAGCACCGGCGGTCGCTGTTTTTGGCGATGTCGTTTCGCTTCGCGGCAAGCTGAATTGGTTTGAAACCCTGCCGCTCTTTGGCAAACGGATCGCGGTGACTCGCACCCGCCAGCAAGCCGGCGAGCTTGTGAACCGCCTCCGCGAACTCGGTGCCGATGCATTTGAGATGCCGACGATCCGCATTGAGCCTGCCCCGAACAAAAGGGAGTTCTACGAATCCGTCGCCTATGCCCACGGCTACGACTGGCTCATTTTTACGAGCCCGAATGGCGTGGATGCCTTCTTCAACGCCTTTTTCGAAATTTACCGCGATGCCCGTGATCTCGGTGCAGTGCGCATCGCAGCCATCGGACCTGCCACCGCCGCGCGTGTGAACGCCTTCCACTTCCAAGTTGATGTGCAGCCTGAAAAATATGTCGCCGAGGAAATCATTAAGGCCCTGCAAAAGGAAACGAGCCTCGACAATGTCAAAATCCTTCTCGCCCGAGCGGAAGGTGCGCGCGATGTGCTGCCCAAGGAACTCAGTCGCCTTGGGGCGATCATCGATGAGGCGATCGCCTATCGCACTGTTCCCGAAACCTCCGACGACTCGGGAGGCATCGAGCGTTACAGAACTGAAGGCGCGGACATGGTCACTTTCACCAGCTCCTCGACGGCGGAAAATTTTCACGCACTCCAGTTGCCCCCTTGCGAAGGCGTGAAATTTGCAAGCATCGGACCGGTCACTTCAAAAACCATGCGCGAGTTGAAAATGCCCGTCGATGTGGAGGCGAAAGTTCACGACATCCCCGGGCTGGTTGCTGGAATTTTAGAATTTTACTCAAAAAAATAATCTCGCGCGCATCTTCGATAGGTTGAAGTGCGTAAGCATTTGAAATTTCCTTAAATGATTTCCGACATCACAGATTCTTCCTTCTCGTCCAACGAATCAAAGTCTGCCTCGTTGACCTCTGTTGCAGCCGAGCGCATTGTTGAGAGCGTTCTGGGCCGTATCTCGGAGGAGCCCGCCCGCGTTCGAACGGATGCTCAGGGACATGTTATCCAGATCAATCCCGCATTCTCTGGGCTTTGCGGATATACCTTTGAGGAAATCCGAGGGCGCAAGCCCGGCTCACTTCTGCAAGGGCCGGAAACAACTACGGAATCCGTGCTCGCACTGCGAAATGCGATTCGCTCGCGTCAGGGTTGCAGCGTGGAGATGGTGAACTATCACAAAAACCAAACCACCTACCGGGTCCAAATCGATCTCGCGCCACAATTCAATCTCCTTGGTGAGCTTGAGGGATTTGAGGCCGTGGAGCGTAAGCTCTGAGCTTTACCAGACGGTTTTGAGGGAACCGCCGTCGAGGGCGAGGCTGGAGCCGGTGATGTAGGATGCGGCGTCGGAGAGGAGAAACGCTGCGGCTTTTCCAAATTCGGTGATGTTGCCGTAGCGGCCCATGGGAATCGTCTTTATGGCATCTGCGCGGCACTCTTCAGGCGTCATCCCGGTGCGTTCGGCGCGCGTTGCGTCCAGACTTTTGATCCGGTCGGTATCGATCCGGCCGGGCATGATGTTGTTTACGCGGATGCCTTCTGGAGCGAGTTGGATGGAGAGCGTCTTCACCAGACTTGTCACGCCGGATCGCATGACATTTGAGAGAATGAGCTGTTCGGAAGGTTCTTTGACGGTGATGGAGGTGATCGTGAGAATGGAACCGCCGCCGCGCTGCCGCATCGAGGGGAGGACGCTGCGTATCATGCGAACAGTGCTGAGAAGATTGAGCTCGAAGGCATCCTGCCAGGATTCGTCGCTGAAATTGTCGAAGTTTCCTGCAGGTGGGCCTCCCGCATTGGCTACGAGGAAATCGACTCCGCCGAAATGTGAAATCGTTCGGGTTGCCCAGTTCGCTATGGACTCGGGATCTTTTGCATCCATCCGCGAAGCAAGGACGGGAGTTCCCGTTTCAGCCTGAAGTTGCGACGCAGCCTTTTCGGCGGAATCCAAGTCCCTGCTGGCGATCGATACTTTGACGCCTTCGCGCGCGAGTTCCTGTGCGACTCCAAATCCCAGTCCGCGACTGGATGCGGCCACCATGGCGACTTTGCCTCGAAGCATTAAATCCATGGCTAAGCTTTGAAAAGATCGGGCTGCGAGGGGGAGTCGGGAGCGGATTTTGGCGCAGGCAGGCCGAGCTTTTTATAGGCCTTCGGCATGGCGACGCGGCCTTGGGCGGTGCGTTTGATATAACCCTGCATGATCAGGTAGGGTTCGTGAACTTCTTCAATCGTCCCCGATTCTTCTCCGATAGCCACGGCAAGGCTGTTCACGCCTACCGGCCCTCCATCGAAAAGGCCGATGATCGCTTCCAGGATGCGCTTGTCCATTTCGTCAAAGCCCTCGGCGTCGATGTCGAGCATGGTGAGAGCGTCGTTGGCGCTCTGGGCGGTGATTCGACCTCCAGCGCGAACCAAGGAATAGTCGCGCACCCAACGGAGAAGATTGTTTGCGATGCGGGGTGTGCCTCGGGCGCGGCGGGCTATTTCCAAGTCGGCTCCTTTTTCCAATTCGCTGCCGAGAAGTCCCGCGCTCCGGCTCACGATGGCGGCGAGGGTCTCTGGAGCGTAGTAGTCGAGGCGGCAGTTCATGCCAAATCGCGAGCGCAGCGGATCGCTGATCATGCCAGAGCGGGTTGTGGCGCCGATGAGCGTGAAGGGCGCGAGGTTGAGCCTCACAGTTCTGGCGCTGGGGCCTTGGTCGATGACGATGTCGAGTTTGAAATCCTCCATCGCGGGATACAAATACTCCTCGATCGCTGGTTGCAGGCGGTGGATTTCATCGATGAAAAGGACTCCGCCTCGTTCGATGTTTGTAAGCAGGCCTGCGAGGTCACCTGCCTTTTCGATCATCGGTCCGCTGGTGGTGCGGACTTCGGCATTCATGGCATTCCCGATGATGTAGGCGAGGGTGGTCTTGCCAAGACCTGGGGGGCCGCTCAGGAGGATGTGCTGGAGCGTGTCGCCCCGTTGCTTGGCCGCCTCGACCATGACCTGCAGGCGTTCGACAGTTTTTTCCTGACCCGCAAATTCCTCGAAAAGCGGTGGCCTGAGGGAAATTTCAAAAGCCGAATCTATCGGCTCAAGGTCCTGGGATTTGGGGTCTGGCGTGCTCATGGGAAATTGTTCATGCCAATGCCCGCCTGGTTTGAGATTTCAAGCCTCGCAGGGCCTCAGAATGGAATGTCGTCGTCCGGCATGTCGCTCGGAGGAGGTGCGACTTGGCGTTGAGGCGCTGGTGATGCAGATCGGCGAGGAGCGGAGGCAGGAGCGGATTCGTAGCTCTCATGCTCT
>JBIKUM010000237.1:0-4812 GCA_044347585.1 Terrimicrobiaceae bacterium | reverse complement strand
TTACAAAAACTTTTTAAGATGTAACAAGGGCATCAAACAAGTGTGGTTTTAATTCTTGACATGGTTTTCAGTAATTTTCATCATCATCGACGCTTTCGGGCTATTTTCCTCCACTCTATAACGTCAGAAATTTATGCCTGCACCCCTCTAAATGTCATGATTCCTACTGACGCAGGAGCTCCGCCATTTCACACCTGAGTCTTATTTTTGATTTTCGCTAGAAATCCTACCTACAATGAATTATCCAACTTACCAAAAGATCATTTCCATAGCTCGTATCGCATTTTTTCTATGCCTTGGCGTTTTTGTTGCTGGATGCGCAACAGGCAGTGCCGTTGTCACGGGCCAAAAGAGACCGCCTATTTCCCCAGACTCAGTTCGTCTTTATTCGAGTCCTCCACAACAGCCGTATGAGGAGGTTGGCATTATTTCTGCAAACTCATATTGGTCATGGGCATGGAACGAGCAGGCCAAAATGGATACGGCAACAAGAGAGATACGCGTAAAGGCAGCGAAATTAGGAGCTAATGGAATCATTCTGAAATCACTGGGATCAGAAGCGATCACTGCGGCAGGAATGAATTTCGGTAGCGGATTGTATGGCGGCTCGATTAACAGCATGCGCACAATCGATGGAATTGCCATTTACATTCCGGCGAGCAACCATCCTTGAAGAGTTCTTCGTGGCAATAAATGCGAACGACCCATTGCGTTTCTAAAACATAGTCGTGAATACTATGAAATAATTCATGCAGCATGAGCGAGGCTGCGTTTCGATTTAAAGATGGCAAACTTCTGATTTTCGATGAAGGGAGGATATGCGTTATTGAATCGTGGCCATCGCTCAAAGCGTTGCGAAAAGAAAATCAGCGCCGATGGGAGGCCTTCGAGCCGATTTTCCCACTGGTGTTTGCTGTGGAAGTTGATTCCTTGATCCAAGAAGCAGACCAAGTGCCGGAAACCTTTCATCTGGCCTACCAGCGGCGGGCCACTTTTCGGGCTTTCCGTTCCTCCCTGCCAGAGGGTGTGGCGTCTGACTGCGAAGGGATACCAGCTCGTCAGTGGATGATGCTTCGGCTGATGCAGTCCAGTGAAGCCGCAGCCGAGTTGGCCTCCTCGAATCGGGCCTTGGCATTCGCACTGTCGCACTCGTGGTTATTTCGCGAGCGCTACTCGACTCATGAAGGAGCCGCCATTGTAGCGAAACGGCGGCGAAAAGAGATCACTGACTGGCTGGGGTTTCCTCCGACAGATGCGGCCGCCAACATGCTGTCCAGATTGGCAAGCGGCTCGATCACGGTTCAGACCCTGAAAAAACTGCGTTCGCTGTCGACTTCTCCTGCGGCGAGTAAAATGCTTCATCTGAAACGGATCAACGCGGGTGTCGTGGCCATGTTGTCTGATCCAGCGTTGGGTTCGGCCCTCTCGATGAATCTGCTTGCCGAGGTGGGCGAAAGTTCCGCCGAGGATGGCGAGCCATGGTCAGCTGGTCTATTGTCCCAGATTCTCACAATGAGCGAGGCCTTGGATCATGGGGAACCTCGTCCGGGCAGCCTCGAAAAACTCGAAGCTCTGCACTTTGAGATTTCAACAGCCTACTTTAAAAAATATCCCCCCGGAGACGGCCCGCTCCCCAAGCCACCTCTAGCGGACAGCCAAACGATCAAAGCAATCCGCAGCATCGGAGAACTCGTTACCGAGGGGCACGAGCAGAATCATTGCGCGGCCACCTATGTGGAGAGCATCCGCGCCGGACGCGTATTCATTTACAAGGTGCTTCAGCCAGAACGTGCTACACTATCCATCGTTAGGTCACCCTCCGGCGAGTGGGTCCTGCAACAGCTCAGAGGCCACTCCAATGCACCAGTAAAAATGGAGACTCTCGTCCATGTAAAAAAGTGGATCGAAAATCGAGCGATCAAAATCTGACCGCATTGACATGGACTTTGGTTATGCTCTCTCCTATGCCATAAGTGACTGCAAACAGAATCATGAAAGCTATATCGCCTAGTGGAAAGCCCATTGATACCCATATCGTTCCATTGCCAGAAATTCCGAAGGATTTCCACAGAGAAACTCGTCCGCTTGAGACGAATGTGGAAAAGATGCCTTTGGATATGGGATTGCAACCAATCTCAGAAGTGATGCCCAACCGCTTGATCGCTGCTGGGCATTACGGAATGCCCCAAGAATGACCTCCGACCATCTGGCTGCCTTGTCTGAAGATTCAAAAATTATCTGGATCAACTACTTACTCGAAAACAGCCGATGTCGAAGGCATCCTCATCCAAGGCGTTCACGGCCCTGGTGCCCAAGCGTGTTTGATCGTTTAAAAATTCCGACCTCCCGAGTCTGGCGCGCCCTTTTTCTTGCGGCTTTTTCCGTCCTGTTGGCGACCCCCGCCGTCCGCGCGTTCGATCCCGCACTGGCGCCCACTGCGTCTGATCGCCGGAAGGTGCTCGAGCAGGGATTCGCCGCATCGCTCCAGGAACTCGAGAGCGCACTGACCCTTTCCTACGACTCTCAAAAAAAAGCCTCCTCCGCAAAGAATGCCGCTTTCGTCCAGTGGATGGACCTCTGGCGCTGGTGCGAACTCCTTTCGAGGGATGTCGCCTCCGAGGAGAGTGCCCTCGTGCAGCGCCATTTCCTCCGCCGCACCGGATCGGGTGAAGTTATCCTCTGTCCGCCGGGAGTCGTGCCGCCACCGGATGCCGCAACGCTACGCCCGGACGAGGTCGCCGCATTGACCGCCGCGTCGAATGTGCGCCAGGCCGTTTCCGAAAAGCTTCTCCCGCCGGGTGCGCCCTCCACAGCTGGCCAACTCTGCGACATTGCCGGCGCACCACTCACCTCCGCGATCATGGCCGATCCCGAGATTCTGCGATCTTTCCTTTCCACATGGGACTCTCGGGATTTCGCCCCGCTCGTCTTGAAAAACCTCCGCTCCATCCACGAGGCGCATCCCTCGAAATGGCGCGAATATGCCGACCTGGCCATCGCCATCGCCGTGGTCAACGACTCCGCACTGCCTCCCCACTGGCCCCACCAGCAGGTCCGTCCCGATCTGGTGCCAAAGGACATCCCATCCCCCGCAGAGCAATTCCGCCGCTGGGTCGATGCCAATGAGCGCGGTCGCCTCCTCCTCAACCTGCGCCGCTTCACCGCTGGGCAGCTCACCTTCGTCGTCGATGCCTTCCTGCCACCCTCTGAGACCGCCTGGGCCCAAGAAAAAATTTCGTTCCATGTCGGAGTCTTCGGGCGTGCCTTCAGATCGATCCGCTACCGCGAAGACCGCATCAAACAAGGGCGCTTCTTTTGGACCCAGAGCCCCTACACCTTCGCCGCCATCCAAAAAAACGGCGGCATCTGCATCGATCAGGCCTACTTCGCCGCCTACACCGGCAAGGCACTCGGCCTTCCCACCGTTCTCTTCAATGGCCAGGGCAGCAACGGTGGCCACGCCTGGTTCGGATACATGGGCGCTCCAAACAAATGGGAACTCGATTGCGGCCGCGACCCCGAGCAGAACCTCGTCACTGGCATCGCCTTCGATCCCCGCACATGGGAACCGGTGAGCGACCACGACCTCCGCCAACTCGCCGCCCGCTTCCGAAGCACCCCGGCGTTCCTTGCCTCAACGAACGACCTCGCCATGGCACGCATCTTTTTGAAATCCGGCGACACCGCCCGCGCCGCCGCCGCGCTCGAAAATGCCACCCGCACCTGCGCGCAAAATCCCGAGGCTTGGTTGCGATGGACCGAGTTTCTGGAAACATCCGGCGCACCCCTCGAGCGCCGCATCCGCGTCCACGAACAGGCCGCAAAAGCCCTCTCCCGCGACCCCGACTCCAAAGTCGTCCATCAAAAAGCCGTCGCCGCCCTGCTGCGCCAAAGCGGAAATTCCGCCCAAGCCACAGCTGCCGAGCAGCGCATTCTCTCGCAAAACCTCGGCAAGCGCGCCGATCTGAGCTGCGAAGCCGCCGCCTCCCGCGTCCGCGAAGCCCTCGCCACCGAAGGCATCGACCAAGCCGCCCTCGTCTTCCACTCCCAACTCCGCACCATCGGAAAAACTGGCGGCGGCAATTTCGTAAAAGAAGTCGGCCTCCCCTTCGTCAGCGCCCTCATCGAAAAAGGTCAAAAATCCCGAGCCCTCCGCACCGTTGACATCATGCGCCAGCAATTCGCCCCCCAAACCGGCAGCCCCCTCGACCTCGTCCTCAAAGAAATGACCCGCGAGTGCAAGTGAGTTTAAAACAGGTTGCACGGCTCTCTTGGTCGTAAAAGGCGCAAGGCATTGCTTCTCATCAAAAACTTACCCTTAATTTACGCTCCGCGCCGAAATCCGTTTTTCAGACAGAATTAACCGAATTGGCTCCGATGTTTTCGCGGATTACAGTTTGCGCGAGTTTCTTTGTTAAACTTAAATTGATCCATGGATGCAGCAATTATTGAGCATGAAGCGTTGGCCTTAAGCGCGGTCGAGCGGGCGCTCCTCGCTGACAGGCTGCTTGAAACCCTAAATCTCGGAAATTCCTCCCGAATGAAGCTTTGGGGGCAAGAAGCGGATCGCCGTCTGGATTTATATGAGAAGGGGGAGGCATCGGAAACAGACGGTCCCTCTTTGGTTGCCAACCTCCGAAGACGCCTCGGATGAATTACAGGCTCCTTCAGCCTGCCGAGCTTGAGACTGCGTTCTACTGTGGCATCCTAAACTCGCTCACGACTGGCGCGCGTTGATCTGTGGGAGCCGTGGAAATAAGGCTTGGAATTTTCGCACTCGCGCGAATTTTTTTCCCAAGGCATACCGCTTTG
>JBIKUM010000234.1:0-4841 GCA_044347585.1 Terrimicrobiaceae bacterium | reverse complement strand
ACGCGCCTCTCGCTGCCTACCAAGTGAGCGGGGAATTTTCTCAAATCCATGCGGCGGCACGCCTCGGTTGGCTCGACTACAAGCGCACCCGGGACGAGTCGCTTTTGGCCATCAAGCGGGCCGGTGCGGATATGATTCTCACCTATTTTGCAGCCGAGGTTGCTGTTGAAATGCGATGAGCTTCCTTCGAACCTATCGACTGCCCTTGTTCATCCTTCTTTTGGGAGGGATTGTTTCGCTCCTTGCTTTCAAATGGGATCTTCCGATTCGCCAAGCC
Organism: Terrimicrobiaceae bacterium; assembly: GCA_044347585.1. Lineage (GTDB taxonomy): Bacteria > Verrucomicrobiota > Verrucomicrobiia > Chthoniobacterales > Terrimicrobiaceae > UBA967. Next base: position 4,564 of record JBIKUM010000234.1, on the reverse strand, counting down.
ATGGTCGAAGCCCAAGGAGCGAAGTGGAACAAAACAAAGGAAGCAAAAATCTACGGCAAAATTCGCGTATGGGGTGACTGGCCACCAATCATGGTTGCGGCAGCCATTGGATTTCTCATCGCCAGAGCGCGTGGGAACCGGCGTTGGAGCCGCATCATTCTTGCAGCTATGATTGCTTCCACGCTCGCCGGAATGATTGCGAATGCCTCGCGCCTGACGACGGGGCGGCCCCGTCCGCGTGAGATTCCCAAGATCGAGCATGGCTTCTATGGGCCATACCATAATGGGCGGATTCTTGTTGGCGTGCCGGCCTACAATTCTTTCCCTTCCGGTCACACGGCTACGGCGTTTGGATTCGCCGCCGTGTTTGTCTTCGTATCCCCCGCGTGGGGATTGCTGGCTCTCATCGGCGCGACCGGTGTGGCGTGGTCGAGTATCGCTATCGGTGCGCATCATCCCTCGGATGTCGCCGTTTCGATCACTCTGGCTTTTCTGGTCGCCTGGTTTGTGTGCCGGTGGATGAAACCGGGAATTCCTGCATCACCCAAGACAGAGCCTCCTCCGGCGTAGTCACCCTGCCCTCGAGCTGCATCGACTCCACGGCATCGAGGATTGTTTTGAAGAACGGGCCGGGTTTGTAGCCGTTGGCAATAAGGTCCCGTCCAGTGATGAGGGGAGGTGGGATGAGCGGGGCGTTGGAAAACTCAACCTGCTTCGTGCGGAGGAAAACATGGTTGTCCAGCAGGCCGTGGGAGCCCAGGCAATCCACGCGGTGAAGTTCCATCTCGTCCTCGATCGTGGGACGCGCCAGAAAGCGTTTGAGAGTGGCCACGCGCATGTTTTTCACATCCTTGAATGACATGTGGTTTTTCACGCCGATCACGGTGGCCTCGGTTTCCGCGTTGGAAAAACGGAGACGCTCGAAGATGGCGGTCGTGATCTGTGCGCTTATGCCCTCATGGCCATTGAAACGAATGCGTCCCGTTTCATCGCGGCGGAATGTGGCGGGTTTGCCCGTATCATGGAGCAGAACGGAGAACACCAGAGGAACGGACACCTCGGGCGGCAACAGCGACAACATGAGGCGGGTGTGCACGAAAACATCCCCTTCGGGATGGAAGTCTGGCGGTTGCTCGCAGCCTTTCATGTGCGTCACCTCGGGCAGCAAGATTTCCAGAAGGCCGCTTGCGTCGAGCAAATCAAATCCCCTCACGCGCGAGGGATGGGTAAAAATTTTTACCAACTCGTCGCGCAAGCGCTCGGCGCTCACGACTGTAATTTGTGGAGCCATCGTGCAGACGGCCTTCCATGTTTCCTCTTCGATTTCGAAGCCGAGGGATGCGCTGAATCGCACGCAGCGGATGAGGCGGAGTTTGTCCTCGGAAAAGCGCTCCACGGGGTTTCCGATGGAGCGGAGGATGCCTGCCTTCAGGTCGGCCTCGCCTCCGACATAGTCGATGACCCGTTTTTCCAAGGGATCGTAAAAAAGGCCGTTCACCGTGAAGTCGCGCCGTTTGGCGTCGCCCTCGGCCGTGGTGAAAGAAACCGACTCCGGGTGGCGGCCGTCCTTGTAAGTTCCATCACAGCGGAATGTCGCCACTTGAAACTCGAAGTCATCCTCCAGAACGACAATTACGCCGAATGCAGCGCCCACTGCGACTGTGCGGGGGAAAAGCCTCTGAACCTCCGCAGGCTCGGCGCTTGTGGCGATATCGATGTCGTGCGCCTCTTTCCCGAGCAGCATGTCGCGCACGCATCCACCGGCGAAAAACGCTTCGTGCCCGGCCGCTCTCAGGTGCTCGACCAGGCGCGTTGCAGTGGCTTCCATGGCGGGCTACTTCAGCGCCGCCCAGACACGGTGAACATCGTCGTTGTCATCGAGAGCCTGCAAAAACTCACCCACTTCGGTGCGTTGCTCATCGGTGAGTTGGGGAAACTGCTTCGCGGTGTAGCCAAGTTCGCTGGTAACCACTGTCCAGCCATGCTGGGAGAGCCATTTCGAGACAGATCCCGTGGCTGTGCGTTCGGTCAAAAATTTTACGCCCTTGGTGCCTGCGGGGATGTCGTCATTCTCACCCTCCTCGAGCGCGACAAAATCATTTGCGCCAGCCTCGATGGCGGCCTCCTCGGGGTCGATCGACAAGTCAGCATGGTGGGCTTCCACGATGCCGACATGGTCGAAGAGGAACTTGTTGCTGCCGGCTGTGCCGAGTTGGCCCTTCTTGAAAAGGACACGCATCTCGGGCGCAGTGCGGTTCACATTGTCTGTGAGTGCCTCGACGATCACGGGCACCTTGTGCGGGGCGTAACCTTCAAAAACGAGATTCTCGAGAGTCAGTTTTTCATCGCCGATGCCGGCGCCTTTTTTGATGGCGCGCTCGATGGCATCGCGTGTCACCGAGGCCTTGCGGGCCTTTTCCACAGCGGCATGGAGGCGCGCGTTGCCCTCCACATCAGGACCGCCGAGTTTTGCGGCAACCATCATTTCCTTCACCAGTTTTCCAACAACCTGGCCTTTTTTCAGATTTGCGACTTCTCGCTTGGCGTGGAGCCATTGTCTTCCCATAGGCTGAGAAACTTAAGTCCTACCTGCAATGGGCGGCAACTCCGATTTCGCGAGCATTGGTTCAAATTTCCCATTGCGCACCATTTCGATGGGACGCTATATTTACATTCATCCCCCGCTTTTCATATGAATCGCACAGAACATCCTTCCGAAGCCTCCCCGTTGATTACCGAGGATTGCCCGCATTGCCAGACCACTCTGGACATGACCGGTGTGGGGGCTTTTTCGGATGCAAGCTGTCCGGCCTGTGGCCATTTCTTCAAGGCCTGTTCGCGGTTCAATCAGTTTCAAATCACCTCACTCCTTGGCGAGGGGGGGATGGGCTCCGCGTTCCGTGCGTTGGACCTTGCCCTTGATCGCGATGTCGCTTTGAAGGTGCTGAAAATCCAATCCGACAACCTTCATGATGAAGCGGAAAAGTTGGCCCACGAGGCGCGCACGACCGCTCAAATCAACCACCCGAATGTGGTGCGAATTTTTGATTTCGGTGAAACCCGCTCGCAATTCTACATCGCGATGGAACTCGTCGGGGGCGGATCTCTCGATGACCTCATGCAGGAACGCGGAATGGTTCCCGAGATCACGGCGCTCGAGGTCGGAGTTCAGATCGCGCAAGGCCTCAAGGCGGCGATGGAGTTGGGTCTCATTCACCGCGACATCAAGCCCGCGAACATCCTTTTTGCCGACCGTGGCACGGTAAAGTTGGTGGATTTCGGATTGGCTGTGGTGGCGAACGACACCGCCACTTCGCCGACGGAGATTTGGGGCACTCCTTACTATGTCGCGCCGGAAAAACTCGATGAACTACCGGAGGATTTCCGAAGTGATATTTACAGCCTCGGCGGCACTCTCTTTCATGCCATGGCAGGCCGTCCACCCTACGAGGCCGACAACGCCTCGCTCGTGGCCTTGAAGCAGCTCAAAAGCCGCCCCGTCAGCCTCCAGGCCTTCGCTCCCGATGTCTGCAACGAGACCGCGTATGTCATCAATCGCATGATGGCGAAGATGCCGAACAAGCGGTATCAGTCCTACGACGAACTGATCGAGCATTTGCGTTTTGCTCTGACTAAGGCAAAGGAGGCCCAGGCCAACCCTGCCGCTGCCAAAACAAGCGATCTCCGTAGTCTGGAAGTCGAGTCCAAGGAAATGCGCTGGATCAATCTGGTCTTCCCCGGGGTCGTGATCCTCGGCCTCCTCGTTTTGGCTTACCTTTATTTCTTCACGAAGGTTTTGAAGGTCTCGGATTTTTAAGGCGTCGTCACCGGCGGTAGCCTGTCTGCAAACTCGGGGCGGTAAAACCACTCGGACCAATAAGCCCAGCCAGCCTTCGTCATTTCCACGGGCGATTCGATCCATCCGCCCTGTCCATCCGGTCTGCGGATGCGGTAGGCGTCTTTCCACATCACGCTTGTGCCCTCGGGGACATAGAGGAAGAGGTAGGGTTGGTCCTCATAGATGGTCTTCTGCAAATCGCCCGCCATGCGGATGATTTTCTCGCGGTTGTATTCTTGGCGAATCTCGTCGAGAAGGCGGTCGGCCTTCGCGCTTTTGTATCCCACCACATTCAACTGCTCGGGGTTTGCCTGTGAAGAATGCCAGATCTGGAACTGGTCGTAGCCGTTGCCGAGTGACCATCCGAGCACCATGGCGTCGAAGTCACCCTTGTTGATGTGGTTTTTTAAAAACACAGCCCACTCGTAGAGTTCCACCTTCACCTCAATGCCAAGTTGCTTGAGACCGTCCTGCGTGAGCGTGGCGATGTCGCGGCGGACTTCGTTTCCATTGTTTGTGATGAGGGTGAAGGAAAACCGCTCGCTGTTTTTTTGAAGAATCCCATCTGGACCAGGCTTCCATCCCGCCTCGGCGAGAAGTGCGCGGGCCTTTTCGGGGTCGTAGGCGAAGGGTTTGATATCGGGGTTGAAAAACCACATTTGCGGCGTGAAGAGTCCCGTGCTCTGAAGGCCGTGGCCGTAGAGGATGAAGCGCACCATCGATGGC
>JBIKUM010000444.1:0-4881 GCA_044347585.1 Terrimicrobiaceae bacterium | reverse complement strand
CTTTTCCGCCGGATGGTATTCTCCACCTCCGGCAAAACCATGCCGTGAATGGACAGCTTTCCCTGCAGCCGCTCTCTTATGTCAGTAGCCGAAATGTCAATGCGCACCGGTATTTCCCTCATCCAAAAGCCCCGGCGGAGCCGGGGCTTTTTTGGCCGGGGAAACACAAGGAAGTGCAGTAGCCTCCGCAATTCCTGCGGCTCTTTCCAGGAAGGCAAGGCTTCCCACTGATCCGATCCCATAATCCAGAACAACACCGCCTTGGGATATTTACGCGCCCAATCCCTTGCCGTATCAACCGTGTAGGAAACTGTTTTGCGACGAATTTCCCAGTCGGAAAGTCGGGCCCACACCTGGCCTCGCAGTCCACGACGCAGCATGGTAAGCCGTGCCAGATCCCCAGCCACCGGTCGACGGTCTTTCAACGGAGAATGGCTGCAAGGAATGAAATGAACTTCTTCCAGCCTGAATTTCTCCCGTGCGGCCCGGGCGATTAAAAAGTGGCCGAGATGAAAAGGATCGAAGGATCCCCCAAAAAGACCAATCCGCGGGGTCAGAAAATGCTCCGATCGACGTGAATCTTGTCGTTGGGGAGGAGCCGGATATCCCGGCTAGGGTCGACCTGGATTTCCTTGGCATTAAATTCCCTCGTCACCCCGCTTTGCGTTAACTTCACTTTCCGCCGGTTTGCAAAATCCGTGAATCCACCACAAGCCGCCACTGCCCCCAAGGCCGTTAGATCTTTCGTATAGGGAACCCGCTGTGGCATGCGCACCTCGCCGGTTACATCCACAAATCGTTGCTCCTTTAGATCCACCGTAACATTTGGATTCGTGAAGATTTCCTGCTGAATGTAATTATCCTCAATTGCTTTTTTGAGCTGTACGGTGGTCAGGTTCGCTGCCGTCACATTACCAATGTAAGGCATGGAGACCTTTCCACTTTCATCGACCTTTACCTCGAAAATTCCCTGATCCGCTTGGGGAACTCCCGTCAGGCGAATGATGAGGGTGTCCCCTCCCCTGAGGAGATCGCTGATGTCAATGGCTCCTAGGTTTGGTGACACGCCGGTCCCAGCAGAACTGCCACCCATAGGATCCGGTGCGGCCTCGGAAGACTGGGTCGACGTAAAAGCAGACTCACTTCCGCCACCCAGATTTAAGCTCTGCGCCACCAGGGCGCCGCCCAGAAACTGAAACCCTAGCCAGAAAAACAAAAACCGAGAACGAGCCACCATACTAGAAGCGGTCTTCAGAGTGGTTTGGCGGAGGCTTCCGATAGATGACTGGCTCGGGAGCAGCCTGCTCCTCTGAGGCAACTTCTGAAGATGTCTCATAGGAGAAGTCGGGGCTGGCGTCCGGCGTTGCCGCTCCTGCCGCCGGAGCACTTTTGGGGGTTCGGCCCCGGGGCGTCCGCTTTCGATAGCCATAGTAAGAACTGGAGTAGCCGGCATAGTAATAATAGTTGTCGTCGGTCTTGATATTAACGTTATTCAGAATCACCCCAAACAATTTGCCCCCCACCTCATCGATCACCCGCTTGGCCCGCTGGGAAACATTCCGCGGGTAACGACGGTGTTGGATCAAAAGGAGGGTCACATCCACTTCCTGGCTAATCACCGAGGCGTCACTGATGCCCAGCACGGGAGGTGAGTCGACCACGATCACATCATAATTAGGGCGGCAGATCTCCAAAAGGGAACCGAACCGGGCGCGACTAAATCCCCCCAAATCCTCAGGACCAAGACTTCCCGCGGTCAAAATTTCCATATTCGATATGCCCGTACTCTGGATCAGTTCATCGAGGGACGCCTGCCCAGCAAGAAACTCGCCAAGCCCCAATGTATTTTCCACGCCGGCCGCATTGTGGGCTGACGGACGCCGGATATCCGCATCGATCATGAGCACCTTCATTCCGCTTTGGGCGCAAACCCAAGCCAAATTAAAGGCCGTTGTCGATTTCCCTTCTCCGGGGCCACCACTCAGAACCGTGATCGAACGGGCAGTCTCTCGGGCTCCGGTCAGATTAAGCTTAGCGCATAAGATTCGGTACCCCTCAGCAAATCGCGAGTTTGGCTCATCCTGGGTCAGGAACTTGGCGCCCTTGGGAATGACCGCGAGCACGCTTAAGCCCAAGTAGCGCTCCACGTCGTCCATCGTCTTGATGCTGGTGTCGAGATATTCAATGAAGAAGGCAAGGCTCAGCCCCAAAACGAGACCCACCACCATGCTCAAAGCCAAATTAAGCTTTAGGTTGGGTTTGACCGGACGAACAGAGGGCTCGGCTCGATTTACGATCTGCACGGGGCGGGTTTCAATTTTGGACTCCACCGCCTGCTGGCGGTATCGCGAAGTCAACACATCCAACAGCTGGCTTTGTGTCTCCAGATCGCGCCGCGCCTCATTATAGGGAGCCAAACGGTCGGTCCGATCCTCCCTAAGCTTTTCCCTTAATTCCTGCACCTCTTTTTCTAATGCCTCTACCTTGGCCTGAGCGACCTTGAGATCGATTTCCAACGCCCTCCGAATTCCCGCGACCAGCTTATTGAGCTGATCCCGTCTCTCGGAGACCACCTTGATGGCTCCCTGCATTTCCGGATGTTTCTTCCCGTACCCCTGCTTTTGCATCTGAGCCACATTTTGCAGAGCCTGCAAATACTGCTGCTTGGTGGAGGCGGTGGTGGGGTCTTCTAAGTTTAACGCCGGCAAAGTGGACTCAAGCTGCTCAATACTCAAATCCGCCACTTTCTCGAGCCGAACCTTTCGGGAAATCATATCCGCTCTCAATTCGCTGAGCTGGGATTCTTTTCTCTGGATTTCCTGGTCCCCGAGAGTGGTGGACTGCACCTGGGCCGTGGAACCCGGGAGCTCGTCGATCTTCAGGTCCCTACGCAGCTTTTCCACTTGAGCGGCGGCAGCCGAAACAATTTCCTTCTGGCGATCCACTTCGCTGGAGAGGGCCTTGAGGCCGGCATCACTTCGCCCGGTGATCTCGGCGCGCCGAACCTCCTCATAGGAATCAGCGATAGTGTTAGCGAACAAAGCAGCTTCGTCGGGCTTAGTGCTTTGACACACAACCTCAATCAGCTTGGTATTCCGGAAAGGCTGCACCTGCAGCTTGCTCTTGCGAAAAATCTGAAAGGCTTGGTCGTCCGTGATGGATCCATCCGGAAGCTCCATTTCTTTGCAAAGACGTGCGGCGATCCCCAGCCTCTCGATGACCGGATAAAGCACTTTCTTGCTTTGAATCATTTCGAATTCCGTCTGAAAAAAGACCGGGTCAAACCCCTCAAAGCTCGCCTGAAACACCTGCAGGTCCTTGTTGTCTTTTTCTACCCGCAAGACGGCCGAAGATTCATAGATTTTAGGCTGCAGTTTGGTGACCACAAAGCCCGTCCCCATCACCAACACAAGGATCGTCACGGAGGTAGGCCATCTGTTTTTGATAACCCGCCATAAGTCATTGACATGGAATGAAGCTTCGCTGGATGAAGCCGCCCCGTATCCGTAGCCGTAGCTAGGCGGGGAGGGCTTGGCTTCGTTCATCCCTCAAAGTGTAGTGGCCAAGACTGTTTTCGCAATCAGTAGGTTCCGCGGACCCCCAAATAGACCTGGTTTCGATTGTAACTTGGATTGTTGCTGTTGTTTACGTCAAAATAGGAGCCGTAACTTGTATAACTCCAGCCGAGTTCCGCCGAAAGATATGCATAGAACTCATAGGCAAATTTGCACTGATACGTAACTGTGGTCTGCTGTCCGCTTCCCTGATAGGGGATAAAGGCTTCCGCAGCTTGCTCCTGAGTGAGTTGGGGAGTAAAAACCGCATAATTAACAAAGAAGCTTTGGATGACGGAAAATTTATCTGTAAAATAATGGTCCCAATTGAAGGAAAAAGTATAGGCCTCGGAATCCGAGGCGTTCGCCTGGTTGGATTGCTGGATCTGTGTGGAAAATCCAGCAGAGACGAAACTCCGTTGCTCATAGTTCCAACTGGCACTAATGGAGGCAAAGGGGAAAGTTCCGATTTCCTGCTCTCCACTCCCCAAACCTCCATCTCCGACAAGGTTGCTATCCACGAGCCCAAAATTGTCGTTTAGCTGTAGCCCCGCTCTGCCACTAAAGGAGAGGGTTGGCAGAAAGGTGTGATCCGCACCCACGCTGAAGGAGACTTGTTGGTTATCCCTATAGGTATTATCAAGGTCATAATCGTAAATCTGGTAGTCGACGGTAAAAGTGCCGACTGTTTCAGGGGTGAAATCCAGGCGGAACTGCTGGAATGCCCCGTTGTTCATATAGTTGTTGTTGGCAGAGTCGCCCCCAAGGTAGACGAGGGTGTTATTCCACCGGGTAATCATGGAAAGGCGGTCCGTCACGCGGTAGTCGGCCTGGACCGTCGCCAGATTATTAATGGTGCTTGTATTAAAGGTAGGCGAAATACCCAATAATGTTTGTTGCGCCACAAGCGGCTGCTCGGTGTAGGTAAAAAGGTTTGCCAACGTAAATGAGGTCCGAGGATCAATTGAATACGTGTATCTTCCATTAAATGTTTGTGCATATTGAATATCGTAAGACTGATTAAGGCTTGGAAAATAGGTTCCAGAAAAATCATATCGCAACGCCATATCGGCCTGAAGCCCAGTATAGTTGTAGCCCAAGGACGGTTGAATTGATGTATAAGTGGATGATTGAGGCTCTTTGCCAGGCGGGTTTGATGAATAGTTTGGTGTGTATGGGGCTGTCAGAGGATTGCTGTCGTATCCTTCGCGCAGTGCCACCGAGGCCGTGAAAGGTTTTGTGTCGGTCTGGCCGGCAGACCCCTGAATTTGTCCAAGGGTCTTTGCGCAAAAAAATGCCCCTACAAACAGGATTAACCAAAGAGATG
>JBIKUM010000232.1:0-4903 GCA_044347585.1 Terrimicrobiaceae bacterium | reverse complement strand
CTTGCCTACAGCCCAGCCGACAGCCCGGTGGCGATGTTCGGCGGCAACTCGAATTGGCGTGGCCCAGTCTGGATGCCGATGAATTATCTCGTCATTGAGTCACTCCAAAAATTCGGTTTTTACTTCGGCGACACATTCAAAGTGGAATTTCCGACCGGTAGTGGTGTCCAGATGAACCTCTGGGAGGTTTCCTTGGAACTCGAAAAACGCCTCGTCGGCATATTCACCCGCGACAAAGATGGTCGCCGTCCCTTCAACGGCGGAGTTGATCTTTTCCAAAACGATCCCCACTGGCGCGACCTCCTCCTCTTCAACGAATATTTCAACGGCGACAACGGCTCAGGCGTCGGCGCCAGCCACCAAACCGGCTGGACCGCCCTCGTGGCAAAAATGTGCCGCCAGCTCCACACATTCCAAAAAAACATCTGACCTCGGGACCGCGCCCGTCCTCGGGCGCCGCCTCGTGCATCACAGTTAGACCTGTCTTAAAAAAACTCTGTGTTCTCTGTGACCTCTGTGGTCAATCCTTCGCAGGAAACCCCCGCATCAAGCCCCGTGCGGAGCAGCAGAGCGTTCGCGGTTGAGCCACACGCGGGCGATGCCCTTCATGCGGGTAAGAATATAATAAACCGTCTGGCTGCGCTGGCGCACGAGTTCGGCGCCTACGATTTTCGGCACAAAGTCCGCCGGCACCTCCATGATCTCCTCGGGCGTGAGGCCGTCCAGCCCCTTGCAAAGAATCGCCGTCATGGCCTTCGTGAGCGTCTGCACCTGCGGGCCGAGCGTGATACGGAAGGCGCAGTTGCGCTGTGGCGTGACTTTTAAAAACACGCCGACCGTGTCGGTGCATTCCTCGTCTTTTCGGATGTCCTCCAGGTCGAAGGTTTCCCCGTCGCGCGGCCCTTGTTTCATGGCGGCGGCAGCATACGAGATGAGCGACTCGCGCTTTTCGGCATCCGGCAAGGACTCGAAGAGCGCGATGATTTGATTGAGCTTACCGGGATACACAGCGTTTCCTAGCCTCTCTCGATCGGTGCCCCAACGCGATTGCCCCACTCGGTCCAAGATCCATCGTAATTGCGGACATTTTTGTAGCCGAGGAGATAGGTGAGAACGAACCAGGTGTGGCTCGAGCGCTCGCCGATTCGGCAGTAGGCAACGACATCCTGACCCGGTTGGAGCCCTGCCTCGTCTTCGTAAATCTGGCGGAGTTCGTTCACGCCTTTGAAAGTCGAATCATCCTTAACAGCCATCTTCCAAGGAACACTGGCCGCACCGGGGATGTGACCGCCGCGCAGAACGCCTTCCTGGGGATACTCTGGCATGTGAGTGACCTCGCCGCGAAATTCCGCAGGCGAACGCACATCGATGAGAGCCATTCCAGCACGGCTCTGGGCGAGGGCCTGATCGTAAAACGCGCGGATCTCCGCATCGCGGCGGGTTTCCACTGGCGTGTAGTGGCCATGAGCGAAATGCGGCACGGCACGCGTGAGATGCCGCCCCTCGGCGACCCACTTGTCGCGCCCGCCGTCCATGATTTTCACTTTCGTGTGACCAAACAGCCGGAAGACCCAAAGCGCGTAGCAGGCCCACCAGTTCGACTTGTCGCCATAGAAAATGACCGTCGTGTCGTTCGAAATGCCATTGCGTTCGCACAGCGCAGAGAATTGCTGCGGAGTGATGTAATCGCGGATCGTCTGGTCCTGCAAATCCGAGCGCCAGTCGATATGCACCGCTCCTTGGATGTGGCCGGTGTCATAGAGCAGGATGTCCTCGTTGCTTTCGACAATTCTGACATGTGGATCAGCAAGGTGTGCTTCGACCCACTCGGTGGAGACCAACGCTTCAGGATGCGCGTAGTTTTTATCGCTCATATACAATCAAACTAAAGATTCGCCGCCGCTGTGCAAGCCAGACGGGAGCCAATCTCGAAAAAGGCAGCGCACGAACGCGCGCTCCGAACGGGCCAAAGCCGTCTTTCGCATTGGCGGGCACTGAAGCGTTGTGCTTAAGTCTCGCCCTGATCAAATGGTTTATTTTGTCCTCCACAATGACGCACAGGAAGGCCCATACGCGACAGCCGATGTGAAACGCCTGCTTCGCGAGGGTCACTACGCACCTGAGAACCTGTGCTGGCGCGAAGGCTGGGAGGAATGGCGCCCGCTCTCGTCCGTGATCGGCCTGGTGGCAAAATCCACCGACTCCGGCGATGAAGCCCAACCCGCCGAGAACCAGCCCTCCTATCAAGAAGCCGAAATTCCCGCGCCGCCGGCGCCCTGGCAGCAAGAGCGGACCGGTCGAGTCGAGAAACGAGTCGTGCTTTTAGTAGTCCTTGTTTTGTTGCTCGGAGCAGTCTCTATCGTTCTCGGTCTCCTCTTGGTCGATTCACAATCCCACATCCAGCAGCAGGCGGAACCAGCCGTGTCACGCGCCGAACTCGAACGCGGCCTACTCGAGGCAAGCGTCACCCTGCGAGGCCCACAAGCGGCGGATGAAATCCGCACATGGGTGACCTACGAAGACGCCACGACAAACCGCCCCGTTGCGGTCTCCCGCGCGAACATCCTCATCTATCCCGAATCAATGGTCGCCGATGTCTTGAGCACTCCGGCCGTCGGCGGCGCCTCCGAAATGATGTTGCGCCTCCAATCCTCGCTGCCGCCACCCTGGCGCGAGACCATCACCGACTCAAACGGCGTCGCCACTGTGAGCGGCATCCAGCCCGGCAAATACATCATCATCGTCTTCGCCCAAAAAACTGGCCAAGGCGAACCCGAGAACTACTTCTGGGTCGCCAGACGCGAACTCGACGAGCATCCCTCCCAGTCCCTCGTTTTCTCCGAAAAAAACGCCACCACACCCAAAAGCGTCGATTTCATCATCATAAAATAGCCGACCCTCACCGTGCCTTGCTGTCGAACGCATCCCGCAGGGCGTCGCCGAGGAAGTTAAGTGCCAGCAGCGTAAGAGCCATTGCCGTAGCCGGAAAAACGAGGAGCCACCAGAAGCTGCGGACAGGATTGATCGCGCCTGCTCCATCGGCCAAGAGGGACCCCCAACTCGCCTGCGGAGCCTGGATGCCAAGCCCGAGAAAACTCAGGAACGACTCATCGATGATGACCGCCGGAATCGTGAGGGTGAGGTAAACGAGGATGATGCCGGCCAAGTTTGGCAGCAGGTGACGGGTCAGAATTTTGAAATGCGACTGCCCAAGCGCCCGGGCTGCTGTAACGAATTGGCGTTCCTTGAGCGAGAGCACCTGGCCGCGCACGATGCGGGCCATGGTGAGCCACTCGATGAAACCCAGCGTGAGGATCAAAATCGCAATGCGGGATGACTCCACAAGCCACGCAAGGCCCTCGCGGTTCGCCCACTCTTGAAGCCCCGCATTGAAAGCATTGATCGCGATCAAAATGAAAATGAGCCGTGGCACCGAGTAGAGGATATCCACGAAGCGCATCATGAGCGCATCGGTGCGTCCACCGGCATAACCCGCCACCAGTCCCCAGGCAGTGCCAATGAAAAGACTCACCACCGCACCGCACAGACCGACCAGAAGCGAGATACGGCCACCCGTCAAAACGCGGTAGAGCAAGTCACGGCCATTGAGATCCGTGCCGAAGGGATGATCCCACGAAGGCGGCGCGTATTGGTTTGGACCGGGCTCGCCAAGAGCGGATGGCAGAAAAAACGGCCCCGCGACGCAGGCAAGAACCATGAATGCCAGAAACACCGCCGACAGCACGGCGGCGGGATTTTTTCGGACTCGCTGAAAGACGCGCGGATCAAGCATGGGATTTGATTCGCGGGTCGAGGAACCCGTAGGCCAGATCGACGAGGAGGTTGAAAAAAACGAGCAGCGCGCAATAGACGATCACCATTCCGCCGAGGAGAAATCCATCGCGGTTCATGATCGAATGCACAAAAAATCCTCCCGCGCCGGGGATGTTGAAGACGGTTTCGACGACGATGGATCCCGTGAGCAGGTGGGCAGCCAGCGGCCCCAGATACGAAACTACGGGCAGGATCGCGATACGCAACGCGTGGCGATAGACGACCGTGGATTCCTTCAGCCCCTTCGCCCGTGCAGTCCGCACAAAATCCATCTGGAGCGTCTCGACCATGCTCCCGCGCATGAGGCGGGCGATCACAGCCGCAGCGGGTGCAGCCAGCGTAAGCGCGGGAAGAATCAAATGTGACAGGCCACCCCAGCCCCCAGCCGGGAACCAGCCGAGCGTGAGGGCAAAAACAAGAATCAACAACGGGCCGATGATGTAAGACGGCAACGAAATCGCCGCCAGCGCAAGAAACATCGCTCCGAAATCCCGCCAAGTCTGGCGGTGCATCGCCGCCAGTGTCCCAAGCCAAACCCCAGCGAAGGTCGCGAGCAAAAAGGCCGCCCCTCCAAGCGCGAGCGTGACCGGCAATGTCTGCGCGAGGATTTCATTCACCGAGCGGTTCCGATACTTCGTAGAAAGCCGCAAATCCCCTCGCAGCAAATCGCCAATATAGCCCGTGTATTGCTGCCACAGCGGACCATCGAGTTTGTATTTCGCCAAAAGTTGCTTCTCAATCGCCTCCGGAATCTTCCTCTCCCCGTCAAAAGGCCCGCCCGGCGACGCCCGGATCAAAAGGAAAGTGATCGACACAACGCAGAACAAAACCACAAACAGCGAAACAAGGCGTTTAAATAGGACGGCAAGCATGGTGCGGTGGCCCAAAATAATCCTCGAGCCAGATACGAAAGTCCTACCGCAACGAACCGCAAAACACCACCACCCACTGCACACGCTGCCTCACAGTCTCCGAAAGCGGTGAACCAAAAATTTGGACGATCGTCCAAATTTTTGGTTTAGCCTGACTTCCCTTCTTCCCGACCGGAGAGGCCGATAAACACAAGCGG
>JBIKUM010000231.1:0-4922 GCA_044347585.1 Terrimicrobiaceae bacterium | reverse complement strand
TTCAAAAGCGACTTTTGTGATGCCGATTTTGCGGATTTCATCGAGCACCTGAATAGCCAGGCCGAGGCGGGCATTCTCATCGCCGTTGATGAGAACTTTCAACCCGGAGTCCTTCTCCTGGAGAGAGCGGATTGTTTTATACAACTCCTCAGGCTGGAGCTCATTCTTATCGAGGTAAAGCTGTCCCGCGTCGGAAATGCTGATCACCACATGGTCTTTCTGCTCTTGCTGAACGCCTGTGGAGGCGCTTGGAAGAACGACGGGGATGCCCTTGTGCTTGACCATGGAAAGGGAGACCAAGACGAAAGTCGCCAGCAAAAAGAAAATGATGTCGATGAGAGGCACGATCTCAATTCGAGCCCGGCGTTTCTGGCGAAATCTTGGGATATCCATCGCCTACTTTTTCAGATGCAGCTCCACATGGCTGGCGGCGTCTTGGATTTCCAGCCGGGCCTCCTCTTCGCGGGCGTTGAGATAGTTGAATGGCAGCAGGGCTGTTATCGCAATGCCCAAGCCGAATGCCGTCGCAATGAGTGCCTCGGCGATGCCTCCGGTGATCGCAGCGGGGGCGCCCAATTCAGACCCTCCCAGCATATTGAAACTCCCGATCATTCCTACCACGGTTCCAAGCAGTCCCAGCAACGGGGCGAGCGTGATGGCTGTATCGAGGAGCGTGAGTCCCCGGTTGAAGCGCTTGAGCTCCCAATTGGCCGAGCGCAGCATGGCCTCGCTGAAGGACTTCTCGCGATGTGTGAGCGCATAGGTCAGGGCCCGAGCGACAAAGTCCTTCGACCCCTCCCCCAACCGAGCGGCCTCATCCACATGCCCGTTTTCCACCTTGGTTAAAATATCCCCGACCAATGCGGGATTGCGGTTCTTTTTTTCCAAGGCGATGAAGACCAGGCGCTCGATGACAACTGTCAAAGCAACCACTGAAACCAGCAACAGCGGCCACATGATCGGCCCGCCTTTGTGAAAAATTTCGATCATTGGGATTATTTCCGGCGCGTGTAGAAAAAGAGGAAAACACCAGCCAAAGCCGCGAGGGCCGTGCCGCCGGTGAGCGTGACGAGCACGATATCGCGGATCTTGCGGTCTGGAATGAAGGCCAACTTGTGAAAGTTGCTGAAAACATTTGCCTCAAACTGCATTTGATCATTCGTGTATCGGGTCACGCTTCCCGTGGTTGTGCTCACATAGACGCGGGTCCCTCGGCCATCCTCGCTATTAAAGCGATAAACCGGGAGAACCCGAAAAATGTTAATGTATTCCTTGTTGAAGGAGGTCAGGTAATCGGTCTTTGCCACCTTCGCGCCACCAAGAAACCGCTCTGCAATTTCGGCCCCGTATTTTTCATCCTGCGAGGGATCGATCCGGCCGTCCAACGCACTGACATAGGATGGAACGGGTGAGGCTCCGTAGATTTGATACCATGGCTCGCCACCAATCATCCTGAGATTGATGGCGGCCACATTTCCAAAATCCGGCGCAAGATTTTTCATAGCCTCGGCGGGTCCGATTCGGATCGCTGAGGGATCGAGAAAGGATCCACTCGGCTTGACCGCTGGTGGCGGCGGTTGCTTGTGGGCCATGATGGTGTGGAGCACGCCGCTGAGAGCGGATGCCAGGATGCTCAGGCTGAAAATCAGCCCGAGCCAGCGGTGGAGACGACGGAGAGTGGAAGCTTTCATTACCAGCGATATTCTACCCCAAAGTAAAACCCACGACCATCCCCCGGCAGGAACTGGGCCACATCGAGTCCGTTGGCATTTGCTATGACGCCGGATGTCGCCGTGTAGGTGGTATCAACAATGTTTCGAACCTCGAAGTAAGCCGACAAGCCCGTGGGCGAGCGCCAGCCGATTTTGGCTCCAAGGAGGGCATAGCTGTCGGTGAACACTGTGCCTGCGGAGTCGATGCTGTAGCCCACCGGCACATACTCGAAATTCGGCCCGATATAGAATCCGCACGGGTGCTCGTAAAGCAATTCAGCACGAATGTAGTGCTCGGGGATACCTGGAAGCAGGTTGTTGCCATACACCGAGTCGTTGACATAGGCGAAGTTGTTCCAGAGGTAGTTTACCCTCAGCAAAACCCGGTCGAAATCAGGCTTCTCACTCGAGTAGTCTCCTTCAAAGCCCTTCGAGTCGGCTTTTTCGTGAGTGAAGAGATTGTAGAAGATATCCCAGTTTGCCGCGAACTCGACGCCTTGATGGCGCGTGTCGTCGGCGTTCACGGTTTGCGTGAGGCCCGGCGCGATCTCATACGCCATGAGCTCATTTTGCATCCAGGAATAGTAGTAACAGAGATCCCAGGTCAGATGCTTGAAGCGCCCGCGCGTGCCGATTTCGATCGTCGATCCGGTTTGGGCGTCGAGTTGGACAAGTCCGACCTGGCCATTTGAAGCATCGACCAGTTCGCCAAATGAGGGCGGCTCGAAGCTGCGGCTGAAGTCTGTGTAGAATTGAACCTCTTTGACCGGTTGATAAAGGAAACCCGCCTTGGGACTGACTCCCCACCAGCTTTGGGAATCGCTGTTGTCGGGGCCCGTGGGCCAGTTGTCGGTGCTGGTGCGCTGCACATAGTTCAACTGCGAACCGACGCAGACAGCCCACTGTGAATTGATCCAGAATTGCTCCTGCAGGTAGAAATCCAGATTCAGCGCAAACTGGTCGGTGCTCGCAAACTGGCTTCCACGCTCGCCGAAATCGTTCACAAAACGCGAGTCGTTGACATACCCCCATGTTGGCGAGAATCCGAAAATGAGGCTGTTTTTGTGGCCCAGAAAATCGCCGGTGTAATCGTTGCGCAGGGATACGCCGAAGTCATTCGTCAACTGGTCGATGACAAAAAGGATCGGGTGATCCAAATCCTTGCGCGACCAGAAGCCGCCGATACTGAGACGGTTGTCATCAATCTGCCAAGTCGTCTTGTTCGCGATACGAATCAGGTCGTAATCGCGCTTCCAGTTGCTGGTGACATAGTCGAAACGCGCTACGGGTTGACGCGAACGCAGAAACGGGGGAACGCGTTGCGCCTGGGTGGGATCCTCCTCCAATTGCGCCGCCGTCAAGCTGCCGGGAAGTTCAGAGTCCGTCTGCGCCACGGCCACATAGAAGCGGGTCTCAAGCTCGTTGTTGAATTTCCAGCCGAGGTTGGCAAAGAGACGCTGGTTGTTCTGACTGCTGTGATCGCGATACCCATCTGTGGAAAAATGCGTGAGGCTCACATAGTAGTCGAACGGTCCGACCACATCGCCGCTGGCAAGCTGTGCCCGGTAGGTATTGAAACTTCCAAATTCAAAGCGGGCATCGAGCAACGGCGCGTCGTATCCCGTGTAGGAAATAAAATTCAGCGCCCCGCCAAGCGTTGTTGCTCCGTATTCCAAGCCATTCGAGCCGCGAAAGACCTCCACAGCCTTCGAAGCCAGAGGCTCGATCACTTGAAAGTCGAAACTTCCATCGGCGAGGTTGATTGGGATGCCATCCTGCAAGAGCTTGAGTCCACGGCCGTGGAAAGTGCGCTGAATACCCGAACCACGAATCGAAATACGCGCCTCCTCAGCACCAAAACGAGGTTGGACGAATACACCCGGCGCGAAATCCAAGGCGTCTTTCAATGTCGTGGAGCGTCCGCGCTTGTAGGTCTCGGCATCGATGATCTCACCGGCGCCGACTGTTTCGTCAATTTGTTCCCTGCGGCTTGAAATGGAAGGATTTGTTAAAGACTCTGGTTTTGCGGTCACAACCGTTTCCGGAAGAACTTGAGGGGCTTCAGGACCAGGAGTGGGTGAAGGAGACGGCTCAGGCTCCGCAAAGGCTGCTGCGGTGGATAGCAAAAGAGCGCCAACCAAGGCGAGGCAAGGCTGTAAAATTTGTTTTAAAGTATTTTTTTTCATTTATTTAACAATATTTAGATATTCACCCCTCCGCGTGGCGTTCGACATCGAACGCACAAAAGTGATGCCGCAGAGGAGGCCGAGGTTTTTATGGCCGCGAAGAAATGTGCGGCTCCCAAGGCTTGGGTTGATCCGGACAAGGGGGTCCGGGTTTTTAGAAAAGAATCACGCGCCTCAAGCTATGGGCACGGGAGTGGCTGGGGAATACGGGCGGGATTCCGCCGTGAGATTTAGGGGGAGAGGAAATTGGAACGGGGCACTGACGGGCACGGGGAGGAGGTTGGCATCGTTGAGGGCGAAGAGCTCGATTTTCTTGGTGGCCGACAAAATCTCGGGAGCTTTCTTTTCCTGCTTTTTGGCCTCCTTGATCGAATCGCACATGTTGCAGGGGTGCTCGCCGTCGAAGGTTTTTTTCGCACCGGCAAGGACTGAGCCATCCTGCGTGGAGTAGGTCCAGATCATGTTTGCCCAAGCCACGGTTTGGAGGACTCCCCAGTGGCCTCCGATGATAAAAAACAACGCCACGGCGGCTATGACTTGGCCGCAGGATGCGAGGATTTTTCGACGGAGCGTGGACACGGGCGCGAAGACTGGCTTCCGGGAGGGGATGGTGTCAATGCGAAAAAATCAGGCTGCTTCCTCGTTGTCGCCCCGGTATTCGGCGAGCTTGTTGCGGAGGGTGCGGATGCTGATCTGGAGGAGTTCGGCGGCTTGCGTGCGGTTGCCGTTTGTGCGCTCGAGAGCTTCGAAGATGGCTCGTTTTTCGAGTTCGTGGAGTGGCATGACTTCGGAGCTCGAGGCGGGAGCCGGAGCAGCGGATTCTTGAACGACGGGAGCCGCCTGAGGTGTAGCAACGGGCGCTGGCGGGGTGAGCCCCATGAGTTCGGCGCTGATGGGCACTCCTTCCTCGGCGAGGATGGCGGCGCGTTCGACGACATTTTGAAGTTCGCGCACATTGCCGGGCCAATTGTGGGCGAGCAGTCCAGCTATGCCGCTTTCAGAAAACCCGCCGCTTTTGATGCCG